>JAPPGB010000156.1 GCA_028821475.1 Spirochaetaceae bacterium | reverse complement strand
GCTGTGTCTCGAAGAGATGCTCGACGTGGAGATACCGGACGGCGACATCTGGTACGGGGGGCCGCGGCGCCGCATGCGGGTGGAGTTCACGGCGGAGTTGCGCCGTGAGGTGAGCCGTGTCGTTGACCAGATCAGAACGCAGATCGTGTCCGGCAAGCTCCCGCCGGCTCCGAACGACCGTCGTTGCACCGCCTGCCAGCTGCTCCATCACTGCCTCCCCCGGCCCGACAAGCACTCCCCGGCGGGTGACCAACTACCTGAACGACGTGGTATTCGCATGCGGTACCTGAGCACTGTATACGTCCGTGACCACCAGGCGCGTGTTCAGCATCGTCGTGGGTCGCTGCTTGTATCGTCCCCCGAAGGGAGTCAGAAGATCCCCCTCGAAGCGATTGATGCCGTGGTCATGCTCGGCGGAGCGCAGGTCACCTCGCAGGCGCTTGAGGCGTGCGTGCGGCGTGGGGTCCGCGTCGCTGCCCTGCGGAAGGGTGGTGCAGTCCGATTCGTGGTGGGTGGAACGACCAGCGGCAACGTACATCTGCGCACGGCTCAATACCGCGCGGTGACGGACCAGGCCCATTCGCTCGCGCTGGCTCGGTCGATTGTCGGCGGCAAACTGCAGAACGGCAGGAGAGTGGTTCATCGTTGGGCGCGCGATGCAAAGGATCCCGGCATCGCGAGTCAGCTTGCTGCTTGCGCAGGGCTCATCATGGACCGGGTCCCACGGTTGGGCTCAGCCGGGAACATGGACAAGGTGCGCGGGATCGAGGGCGATGGGGCCAGGATCTACTTCGGTGCAGTCGCCCAAGTAGTAGCCGGCCACAATCTTGGCTTCTTCGCGCGCAACCGCCGGCCACCGAGAGACCCCGTCAATGCCATGCTGGGTTTCTGTTACGGCCTGGTGGTCATGGAGCTGATCGGCGCGATCGAGAGCGTCGGTCTCGACTACCAGATGGGCTTCTTCCACCGCCCGCGTTCAGGCCGGCCATCGCTCGCGCTCGATCTTGCCGAGGAGTTGCGGCCCCTCACCGATCGCTTCGTCGTATCGCTGGTCCGCCGCCGGCAGGTCTGCTCGGACAGCTTTATTCAGACCCCTGGAGGGGCGGTCTACCTGAGCGACAGCGGGAGGTCGGCCTTGATCAAGGCCTGGGAAGCGCACAAGGAAGTCGAGCTCGAGCATCGTATCGTCGGGCGGCGGGTGGGGCGCTGGGCGCTGCCGTCGGTTCAGGCAACCTTGCTTGCACGCCACCTTCGGGGCGATCTGCCGGCATATCCGCCATTCGTGACACCGTAGCCGTGGACGTCCTGGTCTCCTACGACATCGCGGATACCGCCGGGATTGGAGCGGCTCGGCTGCGCAAGGTTGCACAGGTCTGCGAGAGGTACGGCCAGCGCGTACAGTTTTCGGTGTTCGAGTGCCGTCTTTCCCCGGAGCGTCTGGCGCGCATGATCGGCGAGGTCGAGGATGTCATAGACCGCGATCGCGACTCGGTCATGGTGTACCGATTCCCCGGTCGGATCGGAGAGGCGCGACTCCGCGTCGGCCGCAAGCAGGCCCACGTGATAGGTGAGCCATGGCTGCTCTGAGCGGTCTGCGAACCGGCGGTGATTCTTCAGTTGTGGTGCAGGCATAGCCGCGATATTCCAAGTTGGCCGACGAATTTCGATCACATTCTCTTCCCGGCGACCTCAGTGACCGGATTAGCCTTCGTTATACTCGTTCGTGGGCTCCACACTTTGCATCAAAGTCAGAAACCCCCGCCGGAGCACTGATTTTCGCCAGTTAGCACTGTCGCCGGGACTACGGTCCCGGCCTTCGTTGAGCGGGATTCGGCCAGTACCGCCACACTCCGGTGCGAGACTGTCGCCGGGACTACGGTCCCGGCCTTCGTTGAGCGAGAGCATTCCAGGTCCACTTCTTCGGCCCCTTTCTGTAGCTGTCGCCGGGACTACGGTCCCGGCCTTCGTTGAGCGTGGTAGTAATTGAGGTCCTGGTCGTAGGGCTGCACGCCGCCTGTCGCCGGGACTACGGTCCCGGCCTTCGTTGAGCGGAGAAGAACCGCAAGAAGTGGCCGAACTTCCGCAACGGCTGTCGCCGGGACTACGGTCCCGGCCTTCGTTGAGCGACCGGAATCGAGATGCTGTCGCCAAGCGTTTCCGTCTGTCGCCGGGACTACGGTCCCGGCCTTCGTTGAGCGTGCTGAACAGCACCGCCGCGTCGAACGCGCCGCCCAGCTCATAGAGGATGGCGCCGCATGCCGAGGGGAAACGGGGGAGGGGTAGGGTTTTGTCGACGGATAGCGGGTGCATCCGGGCACCGGCTCGCCCGCCCCCAAAAAGGATTGTCGGACCGCGCGGTCACTTACTACAGCCGGCGCCGGACTCCGCCGAAGGTCGCCATCGAAGCGGTGTCCGGTGCCGTGATCCTCGACCAGCCGCGCCCGGTCGACCAGGGGTACAGCAGCGGCGTCAAGCGCCTGGCCGGCGCCGCTGCGCAGGCGCGGGTGCGCCTGGTCGGCCGCTGATGCTCACCTTGCGCGTGCTGCTGCCGCTGGCCGGCCTCGTCTTGTGCCTGGGGTTTCTGGTCGGCGCCCTGGTCTACTTCCACGTGCAGGACCGCCGTGCCGAGCGTCGCCAGACCGGCCCGCATCCCGACTCACCGGCCGAATCCTGAACCGAAGACGGGCCAGCAGCGCCCCGCCGCCCGTTCGCCAATGCCAAGAAGCGGGAGCCGGCGTCTTTTCGGCTTGGCTCAGCGTTTCCGCCGGCTCCCGCGAGTCAGACAGCGCCAGCATACCCCACCGACCGGGCGGCCGTCCCCACCCGTGAAGCCGGCGCCACGGCGCTGCAAGGTCGTGGCGGAGCTGGCGGCCGGCTGCGCACCCCCGCCGCTGCGGGGAAATCAACCGTGGCGGCCTCCAGGAGCGCCCCGGCGGGAGCGGGTGGGCCTTGGACACCACCCCGGCGCCTCTGGCGGCGCCTGCCTACAGGGCGGTGGTGCGGTGTGGAAGAGTTTGGCCGTCCGAGGCCGGGTAGCTACTCCCGGCCCTTTCGTCGCCATGCGCGACCGCGACCTCGCCGCCGAGGTGCTGGGGTCGGCCTGCGGCGCCACAAGCTGCTGGCCTTCGGGGTGAGTTCGTTCTACGCCGGCGTGGCCAGCGGGCTCATGGGCCTACTTCTTCAAGGTGGTGGCGCCGGGGCAGTTCGGCTTCTCGCTGTCGCTGTTCTTCCTGACGGCGATCGTGGGTGGGAGGATTGGGAACTGTACCGGGTGCCATATTCGGCGCTATCTTCATGACGATCACTCTGGGGGTGCTCGCCTGGGCCGCCGGGCCGCTCGGTCCGGTTGCCACGGTGATGCTGGCGCCGCTGCGGGAAGTGCTGTTCGGCCTGCTCATCGTGGTGTTTCTCATCGCCGAGCCGCGCGGCCTGTACGGGATCTGGAGCAGGGTCAGAGACTGGCGTCCGAGGACGCGAAGGAGCACAGAATGAGGAGAGGACAGTCCGGATTGGTCCGGTCCAGGCGGGGCTTCCGTGCAGCCGTCGCGCTGGCGGTTGCCGTGGGCTTGGCATTCGCGCCGGCGGCGGTGCTGGCCGACGCCGGCGAGATCGTGTGGGGCGGCGCCGCGCCGCTGACGGGTCTGTACGCCCAGGCGGGCACCCTCGGCCTGGTAGGAATGGAAGCCTACGTCGGCTACCTGAACGCCACCGGCGGCATCAACGGCCGGCCGGTGCGTACGGTGATGCACGACTCGGGCTCGGTCCCGGAGCAGGCCCTCGCGGTATTCAAGCAGATCATGGCCGAGGAGGAGAACGTGGTGGCGTTCTACGGCGACTCCACCACCTTCATCAAGCTCTCGGCGCCGGAGGTCAACGACCGCTACAGGATTCTGATGGGCGGCTCCTCGATGGCCACCGAGCTGGCGGATCCCGACAAGTACCGCTACCACTTCATGACCGGTCCCACCTACGCCGACATGATCGGCATCCTGCTGGAGTACATCGCGGGCAAGCGCGAGGCGGGCGCCGCGGCGCCGCGGGTGGTGCTGTTCTACTCCAACATCGACTTCGGTCTCGATCCGATCCCGGCGTCCCGCGAGCGTGCCAAGGAGCTGGGCATCGACATCGTGGAGGAAATCGAGACCGCGCCGATGGGCGTCGACGTGGCGCCGGCGGTGCTGAAGCTGCGCCGCGCCAACCCCGACTACGTGATCTTTCACGGCTACGCCACCACGGTCTGGCCGGAGGTGATGAAACAGGCGCTGCAACAGGGCGTGAATACCATGTTCATGGGCACCTTCTGGGCCATGGAGCCGCTGCTCATCCGGCAGCTCGGACCGCTCGCCGACCGCTACATGGGCGTGTTCCCCTACCGCTACTACTGGGAGCAG
>JAPPGB010000155.1 GCA_028821475.1 Spirochaetaceae bacterium | reverse complement strand
CCCCCCTGTACCCTTTAGAAAGCAGATAGTTCGATAGTTCGTGAGGGACTGCTAGAATCCCTGACGGGCAAGGCAACCTGCCGGGAGCACCTTGGCCCCCCGAGCGCCAGAGAGCACCTGGGGGGGACGTGTGCCCCGGCAGGAGAGCCGCGATGGATACCCAGTGAGGAGTCGTGCCAAGGAGCGAAGGCGCCAGGAGCGGCGGAGCCCGGGAGCACCAGTACAGGGGCGGAAACGACATCGTGGCAGCCGAGCTACACAAAGTCGGGGGTGACGGGATGTCAACCGAACAGTGGTTCGTGGGAGTGGATTGGGCGACCGAACAGCACCAGGTGTGTGTGCTGGCAGGAGACGGCAAGGTAGTCGGGGAGCGCGAGGTGGCGCACAGCGGCGACGGCATCGCCGACCTGTGCAGGTGGTTGGACGAGTTGTCCGGCGGGCACTTGGCGAGCGTGCACGCGGCGATCGAAATGCCGCATGGAGCGGTGGTGGAGATGCTGCTGGAGCGCGAGGTGCAGGTGTACGCGATCAATCCCAAGCAGCTGGATCGATTTCGGGACCGGTTTACGGCGGCCGGGGCCAAGGACGACCGGCGCGACGCGCGGGTGTTGGCGGACTCGCTGCGCACTGATCGGCGCAGTTTTCGTCATCTGCAGGTGGAAGAACCGAATGTGATCGAGTTGCGGGAATGGTCGCGCATGAGGGAGGAGATGAAGCAGGACCGCAACCGGCTGACCAATCGCCTGCGCGAGCAACTGCGGCGCTACTACCCGCAGATGCTGGAGTTGGGCGGAGATCTCGGAGCCGCCTGGTACCTGGAGCTGTGGGAGAAGGCGCCGACGCCGGCGGAGGCGGCGCGCATCCGCAAGGCGTCGATCGCGGCGATCCTGAAGCGAAACCGCATCCGGCGCCTTGATGCTGCCGGAGTGCTGCACATCCTGCGGCAGCCGCCGCTGCGGGTGAGCCGCGGGACGACCGCCGCGGCGAAGGCGCACATCGAGAGTCTCATCACCCGGCTGAGGCCGGTGAACCAGTTGATCGACCAGGCGCACGCTCGACTGGACGAACTGATCGCCGAGATGGTGGGCAACGACGACTCGGCAGAAACAGAAGAGCAGCGTGACGCCTCCATCCTCCTGTCCATGCCCGGAATCGGTCGGATCGTGCTCGCCACGCTGCTCGCAGAGGCCACACAGGCCCTGGCAGCCCGAGACTATCACACGTTGCGCATCCTGACCGGAGTGGCGCCGGTGACCCGGCGGTCGGGGAAGACCCGAGTGGTGATAATGCGACGTGCGTGCAACAAGCGGCTGCGGGACGCGATGTATCACTGGGCGCGGGTGGCGATCCAGCACGATGCGGCGAGTCGGGAGCGGTATGGCGAGCTGCGCGGGCGCGGCAAGCGCCATGGCCACGCCCTGCGAACGGTCTCGGAGCGGCTGCTGAGGGTGGCGTGCGCGATGCTGCGAGATCGAACGCCGTACGATCCCGAGCACCGGGTTGGACGCCCGCCGGCCGCCTGATCGGCGCGTGGGGCGGACGTAACAGGGGAGGCGTGGAGGCCGGCGTGAGACGGTCGGCGGTCGGGAGACGGCGTCGGCGGTGGTTGCGGAGGGTTGCCTGGGTACCCGGACGGTCCTGAGCGAGTCAGATGTTGGGCGACATGCAAAACTGACCCCCAGGCGACACGAAAACTGACCCCGCGGAAAAAGGAGAGTGAGGAGTCAGAACGAATGATTGAGTGTCAGGATGCCCCGCGATCAAACGAATCGCGGAGGCAAAGGACCCACGGCGTGCGACCGCGCTGGACGGCCTGGAGGACTGGCTGAAGGAGCGGTTCTTCCGGCACCGTGGCAACGCCGAGGTGGTGCGCCAGGATCTGTCCCGTGAATTGTCGATCGAGGTGAGCAGACGCACGGTCGAACGCGCGGTGGCTGGGTATCGACGGCTGCTGGTGGCCGAGGCGAAGGCGACGCTGCGCTTCGAGACGCCGCCCGGGCGTCAACTGCAGATCGATTTCGGCGAGACGCGGGTACCGATCGCAGGCGAACCGACCCGTGCGCACCTGTTCGTGGCGACGCTGGGATACTCCCGGCGGACCTCCGTCAAGGGGGAGCGAACACCAGCGCTAGGCGGCGTGGTTCACCGGCCTTGAGGGAGCGTTCGGGCACTTCGGCGGCGTCACCGACGAGGTGCTGGTGGACAACCCGAAGCCGCTGGTGGTGCGCCACGACGCGGCGACGCGCGAGGTGGAGTTCAATGGACGGTTCCTGGCGTTCGCCGCGCACTGGAAGTTCCGACCGCGGGCGTGCGCACCGTACCGGGCGCGGACCAAGGGCAAGGACGAGTGCGGTGTGCGCTACGTCAAGGGCAACGCCATCGCCGGGCATACATTCGAGAGCTGGGCTGCCCTGGAAGGCCACCTGGTGTGGTGGATGCGGGAGATCGCCGACCGGCGCAGGCACGGCACGACGGGCGAGCTGCCGCTGGCACGGTTCGAGCGTGAGGCGGGGCGGCTGGCACCGTGCGCCGGGAGGCCACCGTTCGGCCAGCTGCGGGACTTGGTCCGCGTGGTGCACGCGCGGACTGCTCGGTGACGGTGGGCACCAACGCGTACTCGGTGCCGTGGCGGCTGATCGGCGAACGGGTCCGCGTGGTGGTGAGCGGCGGTCGGGTGCGCGTGTACCACGACCGGGACGTCGTCGCGGAGCATGACGAGCACCAGGGGCGGCACGGGCGGATCACGGACCGGGCGCACCTGGAGGGCATCAACACGGGTCCGCTTCAGGTTGATGTCGAGGACGAGGATGCGGACGAGCCGTCGCTGCTGCGACCGCTCGCCGAGTACGCTGCGGTCGCCGGCGGGAGCTTCTGAGCATGGCGGTGGACCACGACGTGCTCATCGAGCATCTGACGCGCCTGCAGTTGACCTGTATCCGCGACCAACTCGACAGCCTGCTCGACGAAGCGGGCGAGAAGCAGCTGACGCTGCGTGAGGCGGTGGCGTTTCTGGTCGGGCGGGAGGTGTCGCGCAAGAACGAGCGCCGGCTGGAGATGGCGATGAAGATCGCCCATTTCCCGACCGTGCGCGAGCTCGCGGACTACGACTTCAAGGCGCAGCCGAGCGTGGACAAGCGCCAGATCCAGGACCTGGCCGCGGCGCGCTGGGTGGCACACGGTGACGCGGTGCTGCTGTTGGGGCCGCCTGGGGTCGGGAAATCGCATCTGGCCATCGCCCTCGGTCGAGAAGCGATCCGGCAGGGCTACTCGGTGCGGTTCGCGACGGCACAGGCGGTGATGGCGTCGCTGGTGAAGGCGCACAGCGAGAACAACCTCGAGGATCGTCTCGCGTTCTACGCCAAGCCCAAGCTTTTGATCGTGGACGAGCTCGGCTACCTGCCCTTCGAGCGCCATGCCGCGCACCTGTTCTTCCAGTTGGTGGCGCGGCGCTACGAGCGCGGCAGCATGCTGATCACCTCGAACCGCTCGGTGGGCGAGTGGGGCGAGGTCTTCGGCGACGCCGTGGTCGCCACGGCGATCCTCGACCGCCTGCTGCACCACAGCCACGTGCTGACGATCACCGGCGAGAGCTACCGGCTGCGCGAGAAGCGCCGCGCCGGCGTGCTGGGCGCATCCGCCTCGTCGCTGGCGAAGGCGTCGTCGTGAGCGTGCGCGGGTGCCGGGGCGCCGGCCCGGAGTGCCCCTCCAGGTTCGCTCACGGGATGCCACCGGTGCGTGTCCCCGATGGGTCGTCAGGTTTCCTGTCTCCCAGCCAAGGGGGTCAGATTTCATGTCGCAAAGGGGTCAGCTTTCGTGTCGCCAAGGGATCAGTTCCTGATGTCGCTTGACATCAGAGGCCGGCTTGGACGACGACCGGCGCGCAGACGGCCGATTTTGCGGTCGATGACGATTCCGGAGGACGGTGAACGCCCGGCGCCACGAAGACGACCGGCGACGGGAGACACCCGGAGCGTGGGGCTTCGAAAGCGGAAGCCTGCCACCGGTCGCCGCATGGCGGCCTGACTGAGGAGGTCTCGCAGGATCGCATCGGTTGGTCTGCTGGCGAGTTACGCGAAACTGGCCGTGGGAAGCTCGCGGGCGGTTCGTTGCGCAATCTATGTTATTAATGTTAGCAAAGCTACTATGGCAACTCTCTACGTACGCGATCTCCCCGACTCGCTTCATCGCCGTTTCAAGCTGCTGTGTGCCACCCGCGGAGTGACGATCCGCGCGGAGGTGATTCGCCTGATCGAGGAAGAACTCACCAAGGTCGCCGATATCGAGGCCGCTCTGCGGGCGGTCCTCGGCCCCGCACCCAAGCGTCGGCGTCGTCCATCTGGCTACTGACCACTCGCGACGCGTCGGACTTATCCACTTATCCACAGCACCACGACACCCCGTCGGGTAGAGCGCTGGCGCGCGCACCCGTAGGTGGAGGGTTTCCAGCCCC
>JAPPGB010000154.1 GCA_028821475.1 Spirochaetaceae bacterium | reverse complement strand
CCGCGCCTCCGCGCGGTGCCGGTGGCTGCCTTGCATCGCCGCCGTCAACCCCAGCCGGCGGCGCGCAGCGCGTCCTCGGCGGCGCCGCGCTCGCTCCACGGACGGGCGCCGTCGGGACCGATCATCGAAGCCTCGTGGCCCTTGCCGAGCAGCGCCACCACGTCGCCGCCGCGAGCCGCCGCGACGGCGCGGGCGATGGCGGTGCGCCGGTCCACCTCCAGGATCAGGTCGTCTCCGTCCGTGCGACGCGGGCAGCCGGCCGCGATCTCCCGCAGGATCGCGACCGCATCTTCGCCGCGGCAGTCCTCATCGGTGAGCACCACCAGGTCGGCAAACCGGTCGGCGACCCGGCCCTGCATCGCGCGCTTGTCGATATCTCGCTCGCCCGCCGAGCCGAACACCGCGATCAACCGTCCGCCGGCGGCGCGCGCCTCGCCGGCGAGCAGCGACAGGGTGGCGCGGAACGCCTCCGGGGTGTGCGCGTAGTCGACGATCAACCGGAACGGCTGGCCCAGGTCCACCGCCTCGAGGTGTCCAGGCGGCAGCCGCAGCGCGCCGACCGGGCCGCTCAACCGGGCGGCCGGCACGGCGTATTGCCGCGCCACCACGGTGGCGGCGGCCAGGCAGTTGTCAAGGTTGAAGCGCCCGCGGGCCGCCAATGACGCCGGCACCGCGGCGCCGTCCAGGTGCAGGGCGAATCGCAGCGGCCCGCGGGTGTCCCCAGCGCCGCGGTCGTCGCCGTCGACTTCCGCCCGGCACGCCCACCGCACGCCGGCTCGTCCGCCGCCGCCCGCGGTCCCGAACGCGTACACCGGCGCGGTGGTGACAGCGCCGACCTGCCCGACCAGGTGCGGCGGCGCGACCGCGCCGCCGCCTCCGGGTCGCAGGGCGCGAAACAGGTTGAGCTTGGCGGCCAGGTAGGCCGCCGCCGTACCGTGCAACTCCAGGTGGTCGTGGCTGAAGCTGGTCAGCACGCCGCTGTCGAAGCGCAGGTCTGCCAACCGCTTGCTGCCGCCCGAAAGCGCCCACGACGACGCCTCGACCACCGCGGTGCGCAGCCCGGCGTCCACCATGGCGCGCAGCGCGGCGTGCATCTCCACCGCCAGCGGGGTGGTGACGTGCTCGGGGTTGGCGGCCAGGCCGGCGCCGTAATCCACCCCTACCGTCGAGATCAGCCCGGCCGGCACCTCCAGCGCGCGCAGCAGGTCGTAGATCATCCAGGCGGTGGTGCTCTTGCCGTTGGTCCCCGTTACCCCCACCATGGTCAACTCTCGGCACGGATGGCCGAAGAAGCACGCCGCACCGGCGGACAGGGCGGCCGTCGGGTCGGCCACGCGAATCCAGGTGACGTCGGGCCCGCGCTCCCGCAGCCGCTCGCCGCCCAGGTCGTGGCTGTGTACCACGGCCATCGCGCCGGCCGCCACCGCGGCGTCGATGAAGCGGTGGCCGTCGACGTGCGCGCCGGGTTGCGCGAAGAACGCCGCGCCGGGACGAACGGCCCGGCTGTCGTAGCACAGCTCGGTGACCGCCCGGTCCACGCGCCCGCGGATCGCGCCGGGCCGCAGGGCTGCGACCAGGCGCGACAGCGGTAGCGGATTCATCTGCCCGCGCGGACGGTGCGCGTGATGCGTGCCGTAAGCATCGAATGCTCCGTAAGCATGGAATGCTCCGTAAGCATGGAATGCTCCGTAAGCATGGAATGCTCCGTAAGCATGGAATGCTCCGGCACCACGGGCAGCACCGGGGTTGCGGGAACGGTTAGGGCCGCGGGAAATCCCCGTCCTGGTTGTACAGGTACTTGAAGAACTCGGCGTCGGTGGTCAGGGTCTTGCGGAACCGTGGCATCAGCGTCCGGTACGCCTCGATCGCCTTCCAGAACTCGTAGAACTCCGGATCCTGGTTGTACGCATCCGCGTAGATGTTGGCCGCCTGCGCGTCGGCATCACCCTTGATCTCCTCCGCCTGGCGCTGCGCCGCCGACAGGATTACGTTCAACTCGCGCGAACGCTGGCCGAGCCAGTCCGCCTTCTGTCCCTCGCCGTCGGAGCGGAACGCCTGCGCGATCTGCTGCCGGTCGGCGATCATGCGGTTGTAGACGCTCTCGGTGAGGTCGTCGGAGTACTTGATCTGGCGGATGACCACGTCGATCAGCTCAATGCCGAACTGCGGAATCAGCCGAGTTGCCTCGGTGAGCACCTCATCCGAGAGCTGCGTGCGCCCGGTCTGGATCGCGGGGTAGGTGATCTGGGTAAAGGTGTCCACGATCACGCTGTCGTCGATGTTCTCCTGGGCGCCCGCGGTGGCGAACACATTGCGCCGCTCGATCTGGTTGATCACGTCGGAGTCGCGCACCGCCTCGGTGAGCGGGTTGCGGGAGATGATCTTGCGCACCTCCGAGTCGATGATGTCATCGAGACGCGAGGCGGCCTGGTCGATCGTGGTGACCGATTCGTAGAACAGCCCCGGGTCAGCGATTCGCCAGCGCGCGGTGGTGTCCACCCAGATGAACTGGTTTTCCTCGGTGGGGATGCGTTGCGCGGCGCCGTCCCACGACAGGATCTTCTTCGGGAATTTCACCACCCGGTCAATCACCGGGGTCTTCAGTTTCAGCCCGGCGTCCTGATGGGAGGCCACGATGCGCCCGAACTGCAGCAGCACCGCCTGCTCGCCCTCCTGCAGCACCCACAGCGGGCCGAGCATCAGGAATACGATAATGAAGAATAAGACGACGACGCCTACGGTTACGCCCTTTTTCACTGGGTGGCTCCTTGGAAGGTGGGAACGAGGTTCTTCAGAGGAATGAAGTTGTCGAGGTTGCGGTCGATCAGGTCGGTGCCGTCCGCGGTCAGAAACACGTTCTCGAACATCTCGAAATACAGGCGCGCACGGGTCACGTCCGGGTTGCGCGCGTACTCTTCGTAGACGGCGCGGAACCGGGCGGTGTCACCGAGGGCGCGGTTGATGCGTTCCTCCTTGTAGCCCTCCGCCTCCTGGATGATCTGCAGCGCCTGGCCGCGGGCGCGCGGAATGGCCTGGTTGTAGGCCTCCTTGCCCTCCTCGATGAAGCGGCTGCGGTCCTGAATCGCCTTGTTCACGTCCTCAAACGCGTTCTGCACGGCGCCCTTGGGCGGCACGATGTTCTGCAGCTTGAGGGCGGTCACGCGGATGCCGATCTCGTAGGACGCGAAGATCTCGTTCATGCGCTCCTGGCCGATGAATTCGATATTCTCGCGCTCGGCGCCGATCACGTCGAGGATGGCGCGGTCGCCGACAAGCTGGTTGATCACCGACTGCGAGATGTCGCGCAGCGTCTTCTCCTGGTCGAGCACGTTGAACAGGTAGGCGCGCGGGTCGACGATGCGGTACTGGATCGACCACTCGACGTCGACGATGTTGAGGTCGCCGGTCAGCATGACCGACTCCTCCGGAAAGTCCTGCGCCGAGAACACGGTCTGTACGCCGGCCCGTTCCGTGCGATAGCCGAACTCCAGCTTCTTGATCTGCTGGGTTTCGACGTTGATGTTGCGGTCGATGCCGAACGGCAGCTTGAAGTGCAGGCCCTCGTCGGCGGTGCGCTGGAATCTTCCGAAGCGCAGCACCACCGCGGTTTCCCGCTGGTCCACCACGAACACGCTCGACACTACGATAGCGAATAATACGACGACGCCGATTACCACCCCGACGGCACGCGGACTGAAGTTGCCCGCCATGCGCGCCGGAGTTACGTCACGTTCTGCCATGACTCCCCCCTGGGATACCTGTCCACCTGGCGCGTCGATTCGCATCGTGGCAGACGGCTGTACGATCAGAGTGAACGTAGCGCGCGCGGGCGGGTGAGTCAAGAAACGACGAGCCTCACGCAAGCGGGCCCGGGAGAACACCCTTAAATAAGTTAAGTCGTATATTGACTTTTCGAAGGGTTGCGAAGACATTGGGTCCGTACATGATCGGCAACGAAGACGTGCATGACGAACTGGCGGCGTGTCCGGTGTGCAGCGACGAACTCCTGGTGCAGGAGTACCGGTGCCGGGGTTGCGGTGTTGTCCTGAGAGGCCTGTTCCGGCGCTGCGAACTGTGCGCCCTGCCGGAGGAATTGCTGCACTTCGTGGGCGTGTTCCTCGAGGTGGAGGGCAACTTTCGCAGCGTCGAGCGCCGCCTCGGGATCTCCTATCCCACCGTGAAGGCGCGTCTGGCGAGCGTCAACGCCCGGCTGGCGGAGGCGCGCCTGCGCGCCGACGCCGGCATCGCGCCCGGCGCGCCCGACGATGCGGACGCCGGTCCGTCTCTCGGCGCGGCCGGTGGAGCCGAGCAGCGCGGGCGCAACGCCGGGGCGCGCAATGTCGAGGCGTCCGACGCCCGAGGGCATAGCGTGCACGGGCGTAGTGAGCGGCTGGCCCTGCTGCGCGACTTGCGCGCCGGCCGCATCACCGTCGACGAAGCCCTGCGAGAACTACGCGATGCCTGATGCATGGCGTGACCTGATCCGTAACCCGCGGTGGAGAGATGCCACGCGGGAAGCCGCCCCGAGGAGAACCCCATGATCATCACCCTGCCACTGCCGGAACACGATCCGGCCCTGGAGATTTCGCTGCGCAACACCAGCCTGGAGGTGGAGCCGAGCGGCGACGGCGGCGCGACGGCACGCTTCATCCCGGCCGGCGAGGACGCCCCGCGGGATACCGGCGAACGGTTTGTCGTGCACACGCGCGAGCCGGACGACGGCGGAGCGCCGATCGTCTGCGTCGAGGAACAGCGGCTCGAGGACCCCGATGCCGCCGGCAAGGGCCGCCTGCTGGTGCAGGTGGCGGAGCCGACGCGGCTGCGCCTGCGCAGCCGCAACGGCGGCATCGAGGCGCGCGACCTGGCGGGCCAGTTGCACCTGCGCACGCGCAACGGTGCGATCAACGTCCGCAACAACCGCGGCCCGGTGAGCGCCGGCGCCGCCAACGGCAGGGTACACCTGTGCGCCGTACACGGCCCGAGCGTGGACGTTTCCGCCGCCAATGGCTCGGTCTCGCTCAGTGACATCGAGACGCCCCGGCTGCGCATTTCCACCTCCAACGGCCGCGTGCGCGTGGCGGACGCCCGCATCGGCGGCGGCACCGTGCGCAGCGCCAACGGACGCATCGCGCTGCAGATTTCCCCGCTGGCGGCGGCGTCCGATCCGGCTTCCGAGAGCGCCGCCGCGGACGCGGCCGACGGCGGCGACGGCCGGCTGTCGGTGTACTCCGCCAACGGACCGGTCACGGTGGCGCTGCCGGAGCGCATCAACGCGACCGTCAAGGCACATACCGGCGGCGTGCTGCGCAACCACCTCGGCAGCGCCCGCAGCCGCACCGACCACTCCGTAACCACGTTGCAGTTCGGCGACGGCGAGCCGCAACTGCTCATTCTGATCAAGAACCTGCGAGGAGGTATCGAGGTGACCAAACATGCCGATTTCGAGTCGCGCCGCACCGCGGACGAGGGCTTCTCCGATGACGATGCACGGAACTACGGCGTCTGGTTCGACGTGGACTTCAGCGAGGAGTTTCCCCGTTTCATGCGCGACATGAAGGAGTTCGGAACGAAGTTCGGGCGCCTCGGCGAGGAAGTCTCGCGTGAGATGCGCCGGGCGTTCCGGTTCGGCGGCGGCGGGCGTCGCGGGCCGCGCCCGTGGCACGAGGAAGGCCGCGAGGCATCCGCCGGCGCGGCGCCCGACGGTGGCGACGGCGCCGAGCGCGGCGACGCCGGCGCCGAGGTGAAGACGGTCCTCGACCTGTTGAAGGAGGGCAAGATCTCGGTCGAGGAGGCGGAGCGGCTCATCGCCGCGCTGCGGCAGTAGCGTCCGGAACGGCTCTCGCGCCTCCGTCCGTAGCGGGAGCATGCGCCGTGGCGGTAAGATGCGCCATGGTGGACGTCCGACCGCTCGCCCTGGCGGAGGTGCAGCCGGGCGACGAATTGCTGCAGAGCGCCCTGTGGGGACGCTTCAAGGAGCGGTTCGGCTGGCGGACGCTCGCGGTGCGCTGGCAGGCAGCGGGCGGCGGCGGCACCCTGCTGACGCTGGCTCGTGCGACGCCGTTCGGCGCCCTGGTGTACGCGCCGGGCGGGGTGCCCCCGCCCAGCGACGGATCCGGTTCCGCGCTGCTCGATAAGCTCGCGCCGCACATCGCGGAGCGCCACCGCGCCGCCGGCACCGGAGGCGCCCGCCTGCGGGGTGCGCGGCCCACCCTGATTCGCTACGACCTCGCATGGCCGTCGCCGGACGAGGACCGCGCGCCGTTGCGTGACGCCGGACGCCTGCGCCGCGCACCGGTGGACGTGCAGCCCACCAGCACCGTCGTCGTCGACCTCGCCGCTCCCGAGGACCAGTTGCTGGCGCGAATGAAGGCCAAGACGCGCTACAACATTCGGCTCGCCGGGCGCCGCGGCGTCGCCGTTGCCGTCATGCTGGCCGCAGACGCGCTCGGCGCGCCGCTCGCGGAATGGTACCGGCTGTACCGGGGCACCGCCGCCCGTCATCACATCACCGCGCACGACGAGCGCTACTTCGCCACCCTGTTCGCCCTCGCGGCGCAGTCGGTGAGCCCGGAACCGGAGTTGTACCTGCTCTCGGCGAGCCACCGCGGCGAACCGGTGGGCGGCATCATCGTGAGCGTGTGCGGGAGCATGGCGCGCTACCTGTACGGCGCATCGACGTTGCGCCACCGCTCCCTGATGGGCAACTACGCCCTGCAATGGGCGGCAATGCGGCTGGCCCGCGACCGCGGCTGCCGCTCCTACGACCTGTACGGCATCTCGCCGTCAGCCGATGCCGACCATCCGTGGGCCGGCCTGTACCGTTTCAAGACCGGCTTCGGCGGATCGATCGTGCACCGCCCGGGTTGCTGGGATTACGCGCTGCGGCCGCTCTCCTACCTGTTGTTCCGCCGCGCCGAGGTGTGGCGCCGCGACTACTATGCCCACTTGCGGCCGCGGCTCGCACGCCTGCGCAGCCGCCCGCGCGAGGCCGGTGCGGCGCAGACCTGATGCACGGCTAGCAACCCGCGCCGCCGGCAGTGCACTCGCGCACCACCTGCTTGAATTCGGCACCGCGTGCGAACTCGTGCGCGAACATGCCGAACGAGGTGGCGCCGGGGGAAAAAAGCAGCGTGCCCCCGGCCCGGGTCGCCGCGAACGCCTCCCGAACCGCATCGCGCAGGTCGCCGAACGGCCCGCGAATTGCGACGCCGCTGCCGGCAAGCGCCGCGGCCAGCTTGCCGGTCGCCGTGCCGGCGAGCAGTACCACCGTCTCCACCGGGCCCAGGGCGGCGCGCAGGCCGCCGAACTCGAGCCGTTTGTCGTTGCCCCCGGCAATCAGGGTCACGGGCGCCGGAAACGCCGCCAGGGCGGCCGCGGTCGCATGCGGCATGGTGGCCGCCGAGTCGTTGACGACGTGGATGCCGTGCCACACGGCAACGCTCTCCAGGCGGTGTTCGAGGCCGCCGAAGTCGGCCAGCGCGGCCACCGCCGCCGGCAGCTCGTGTATGCCTGCCAGGGCGGCCGCGGCGAGCGCCGCCGCCGCCAGGTTGAGCAGGTTGTGGCGGCCGGGCAGCCGCCCGCCCGGCAGTGCCGGCGCGTCCACCTCGCCGATGTCGGGGTCACGCAGCCGCAGCAGGCCGCCGTCCACTTCCGCCCCCGCGTACCCGCCGGGCAACCTCCCGTCCGCCAGGTGCCAGACCGGGGCCGCCGGCGGCGTCTCGACCCAGTGCCAGGTGTCCGGGCCGAACAGCGCCCGGTCGACCGTGCCCTGCCCGGCGAACACCCGCAGCTTGTCCGCCGCGTAGGCGCGCATCGAACGATAGCGGTCCTGGTGGTCGGGCAGGATGTTGGTCAACACCGCCACCCGCGCGCGCAGCAGGGCCGGATCCGGCAGGTCGCCGAGTTGCCAGGAGGAGAGTTCCAGCACCACCGGCGTTCCGGGTGCGAGACGGTCGGCGAACGCGAGCGGCGACACGGTAATGTTGCCGCCGAGGCGCGCGTCGGGGTGCCAGCGGCGCAGTGCGTGGTGCAGGGCGGACGCCGTCGTCGACTTGCCCTTGCTGCCGGTCACGGCAGCCACCGGGGCGTCCGGGTGCAGGCGGAGGAACAGGGAGATGTCATTCTCCACCGCCGAACCGGCCCGCCGGGCGGCGTTCAGGAAGCGTGAACCGGCCGGCACGCCGGGATTCTTGATCACCAGGTCGGCCGCGGCGAAGTCGTGCTCCTCGTGGCGGCCGAGCACCAGGCGCACCGGGCCGTCGAGCCGGTCGAGCGACGGCCGGAGCACCGTCTCGTCGCGCAGGTCGGTTACCGTGACGCGCGCGCCGTGCCGGACCAGGAACTGCGCCGCGGCCAGTCCACCGCCGTGCAGGCCGAGCCCCATTACGGTGGCGCGCATGCCGCGCAGATCGGCCGCCGAGGTGATCGCGGCGCCGTGTCCGCTCCGCGTCCGCATGGCGCCGGTCAATCGCTGTTCGGCGGATCCAGCCGCTGCATCTCGAAGATCACCCAGTCGCCCTTGTCCTGGCGCAGGAACACCCGCTCACTGGTCGGTATGCCCTGTTGCGGCGTGCCCGGCGGATCGTCTCCGTCGGCGCCGCCGAGCCGCCACATCAGGTAGGAGACGCGGAACACCGGCTGCGGCGCACCCTGTTCGGCCACGATGTCCAGCTTGCTGGGGCCGTACAGGGAGCGGTCGGGCGGCACTTCCGGCTCCCCGGCGGCCGCCCACTCGGCCGCGTTGACGATGTGGCTGCGTCCCTCGTAGCCCTGCGCCACGCGCGAGATGACGAACAGGTTCACCACCTCGTTGATCAGCGCCTTGCCGGCGTCGCCGACCACCGCGTCCTCCATGGTGGTGTGGTCGAGTGCGCCGATGCTTCCGTAGAACGCTTCCACCACCTGGCGCGGCGAGTAGCCGCGCGTGGATCGCGGCTTGAACTGATTGGCGACGATCGAGCCGAGTACGCCTCCCACCGCGGCCACGATCACGGCCGTCACCACCATGGTGCGCAGGTTGCGCTGCAGGAACACGCGCCGCCGGAACGACTGCGCATACCGCTCACGCAGCAGCGCCGCTTCCGCCTGCAGGCGCTCCGCATCCGGCGCCGCCACCGGCGCCGCCTCCTGCTCGCGTGCCCGCGCCAGCAGCGGCGGCCAGTCCGCCAGCGGCGGGCGCACTTCATGGCGCTGCGGGCGCAACCCGCGCACGACGTACGAGGACAGCCGTTCGTCGCAGCCGGGTGCGAGCAGCCGCGGCGGCACCACGTCGAGGCGGCGCATCTGGCTGCGCAACTCCTCCTCACCTGGCGCCGGGAACGGATACTCGCCGGTCATGGCGCGGTAGCTCAGGATGGCGAGCATCGTGCTCCAGCGCTGCTCGCCGCCCAGATCGGGATGATTGATACGTGCCGAAGCCGCCACCATGGCCGCCGGCGAATGCGTCTCGGTGAGTTGCCGGATCACCGCCGGCGGCAGAACGAGCACGCCGCCGGCAGCCAGCAGCATGATGCCGTTGAGTTGCAGCGGCTGTGCCGCCAGCCCATCGTGCGCCAGACGCGCCAGCGCGCCCGCGACCCTTGCAACCGCGGCGAGCGCTTCGTCCGGGGCGCGCTCGATCGCCGACACCAGTAGTTCGCCGTCGACCCAAGGACCGGTCACCAGCAGCGTGTCGCCGCGCCGCACGTAGCCGCTGAAGCGCCACGGGCGCACCTGGTCGCCGTGCACGAGCCAGCCGTCCGAATGCTGCAGCGCGCTGCGCTTGGCCAGCGAACTGAGCTTGTCCGAAGCGACGAACGCCAGCAGCCGCTGTCCGCGGTCGGTGATCTGCTGCGGAGCGAGTGCGTCGAGCGAGGTATCCTGCATGCGGCTGCCGCCTACCCTACAGAGTATCGCAGTCCGCCGCGACGATGACAATGAGACACTGAATGCCACCACCGTCGTCGCCGTGCCAGTGCCCGTGCGTGCCGCGACCGGCCACCACAGTATCGAACCTCTGCCGGTCGGTTCATTACCGCGGTCGTGTTCCTGGGACGCGCCGTCGTCTCCAATCTCCTGAAGTTCGTCCCCGGCCTGGGCACGGGCGCCGGCGGAGCGATCGCGGCAGCGACCGCGGGCACCCTCACCACGACGCTGGGCAAGATCTACATCTCCGTGCTGGCCAAGCTGTTCACGGCATCCCGCAGCGATGCGCCGTCACCGGAAGACATCGCGCGGGAATTCAAGACTCGCATGGCGAACCGTAGCGAGGAATCGTCGTCGGGACCACGCACGTGAGCGAGACACATCGTTCCAGGGAGCACGCCGGTCGAGCCGGCGGCGGGACGACCTGGAGCGGGTGCTGGCGATCTTCGACCAGGGACTGGTGAAGGGCAACGGGCGTGGTGACGCGCACGTGCTGACGATCGAGGAAGGGGAATACCCGAAGGAGTGCGCCTTCGTGCTGCGGCAGTTGCGGGAGGCGATGGCGGAGGAGGAGGTGCGGCGCGACATGGAGGGGGAGGACCTGCTGTTGCGCGACTCGATCCTGCTGGCAGGGCAGGTGGAGCATCACGAGCGGCGTGCGGAGCAGGAGCGGCAGCGGGCGCAACGAGCGGAGCAGGCGCAGCAGCAGGCGGAACGGGCGCAACAGCAGGCGGAACAGGAGCGGCGCCTGCTGCTCGCGCAGGCGATCCGCCGCCTGCATGGCCTCGGACAGGATGCCGAGGCGATCGCGGCGGCGCTTGCCGTGGATGCGGACGAGGTGCGGCGCGTCCTTTCGGGGTGACGGCCGTGCCGTCATGATCTGACCGAGGTCGACGAATTCGCCGTCACGTACTCGCTTTCTCACCGAGCCGGATCTCGACGCAGCCGAGAAAGTACTCCGTTGGTTCATCCTGAGCCACCGCCCGAAGCTGGCTATCGTCACCTCACGCTTCGCCGGTCGACTCGCTGCGCACGCGTTGCGGTCCGCAAACCAGCACCCTTCACACGGGCAACCGGGCAACCGCTGGTGGGACGCCGCTGTGCGCAGCTGCGGCAACGTCAGAGGCCGAGACCTGTTCCGCAGCTTTCTGCGGATGCGCAACTGGGCGACAGAGAACGAAGACTGACCAGTCGTAGGGGACAGAGGCCGCGACGAGTATCCTCTTGACCCCCGAGGCGTTTCATGACACAAAGTGCACATTGGCGGCCGGAGCGGCACTAACGGCAGCAAGTGGTAATGGCGGCCATGCACGATTGACTCGTGGCCGCACAGAGGGGAGTAACGCAGAGCAATGCTCAATCTATCTGCACGTCGAGAGGCGGTCGAAGCACTCAAGAAGAGTGTCGCGAGGCATCACCGAGCACGCAAGCGCACGACTAGCGCGAGCGAACGGCTCTTCCAGCAACGTAGACGCGCAGCGGGCGACGTGATCAAGCGTGTGGAGCAGTACGTGAATCTGCTTGCAAACTCGCCAAAGGAGTTTGACAAGACCGTTGAGGAATATCGGATCGCAGCCAACCGATTCGATCGGAATGTTAGGCGTCTTGAGATAGCGGCTGCGCGATCCACGAAGGTGGGAAGCGCTACGGGAACAGCAGGAGCTATGGCTGGTGTAGGCGTGGCCGCGCTTGGACCGTCGACCGCCTTGGCGGTGGCGACGACGTTCGGCACGGCATCCACGGGCACGGCGATCTCTGCACTGTCCGGAGCTGCGGCCACGAATGCTGCCCTCGCATGGCTTGGAGGCGGCGCGCTAGCAGCCGGCGGCGGCGGCATGGCGGCGGGAAATGCGCTTCTCGCCCTCGCCGGACCCGTTGGATGGACCGTGGCGGGGGTCGCAATCGTGGGTTCCGCCACCTATCTGCACGTCCGGAACAGGAAACATGCACAGGAAGCAACAGAAAAGCGCGTTGCAGTGGAGGCGGAGATCCGGTCGCTCGCGGCGGCTGGCCGAGAAATCAGGACACTGACCGAACGTACCGACGAGCACGCCGACGGATGCATCTCGGACCTTGGCTGGCTTAGGGAATGCGCTCCGGCCAACTATCGGGAGTTCTCCGACTCCCAGAAGGAACGGCTTGCGGCTCTAATCAACCATATCCGGTCTCTTGGAAAACTGATTCGTGCACAGGTGGCCTATGAGACAAGCTGACACCGCTCGAACCGGTCCACATGTCGCAGCGCAAACGGCGGCCTCCTGGGCGGCGGCACGACAGGAAGAGCTTGCCGATAAGTTGTCGGCGCAGGATCAGGCGTTCCTTGACGCGCTGAAGGAGATGCAACCGATCAGGACGTTCGTAGAAGACCGAGGGCACATTATCGGCAGAGAAGATACCAAGCATGGGGAGATCGCCGAAGAGATCCATGTGTCGGTCCGTCGCGCCATGGATGTGCTGCAACAGCAGAGCGGAACGACGCACAACGATGTGCCGCGGACGAGTCACGTTGATTACGTGGACCGCGGCATCGAGATCCAGTCCAAGTACTACAACGGATTGCGCAATACCTTGGGCGGAGTCTCGGATCACGCGGAGAAGTACCCAGAATGGGCCGCTGACAGTGGGCGCTACCACATACCAAGTGACCAGTTCGAGCAACTCATTCAGTTGGAGGAAGACGGGGCAATAGACGGCTTGTCGGCGAGAACGGTCCGCGGAGTACAGCGGCAGGTAGAGTCCCTGGAACAGGACACCGGCCGACCGATAGACGAGCTCATCGAGCCGGGCGAAGCAAGATATGACGAGGTAACGCGGGGACGCATCCACAACACAATTGAGGACCGTGAGGCCAGGATCGAGAGCAGGAACGACGAGCTGAAGGATCATGCGCGTGCCGAATACGCTCCAGGGCTTGAGGGTGCGGCCACCGCGTCGGCTTTCGGAGCGGCTGCCGGCGCGGGCGTTCAGTTCGCACAAGCTGTCTGGGAAAAGATACGCGACGGCAAGAATCCGTTTCGAGGGGACTTCTCCGTCGAAGATTGGATGGACGTGGGAGTGGCCGGCGCGAACGGTGCCACCCGTGGAGCGATGGCAGGAGGGGCAGTTTACCTTCTGACGAATGCGACCGACTTGGCGGCGCCGTTTGCCGGGTCGCTCGTCAGCGGTCTTGTAGGTATCGGTAACCTTCTCGTACACTACCATGACGGAAAGATCAACTACGACGAGTTTGTCGATCTGTCACTCACGGTGGCAGCGGAGTCAGCGATGGTCGGAGTGGCGGCGGCGGCCGGTCAGATACTCATACCGATCCCGATGCTCGGCGCTTTCATCGGTGCTCTAGCTGGAAAGATCGTCTTGTCCGGTCTGAAGGATGGGCTCGGGGAGTCCGAGTCGGGGCTGATCGAGACCCTCAGGAGCTACGAGACTCTGGCGATCGCAAAGCTTGACGACGCCCTCCGTGCCACGGTGGAAAGCCTTGACGCCTACTATGGACGGTTGGCGGACTTTGCACGCATCGCGTTCGACGAGGGGATAAACACTGATTTGAGGTTGGCCGCTAGCATTCAGATGGCGGAGACCGTCGGCGTAACTGATAGTGAAATCCTCCGCTCACGAGCCGATACCGATGCCTTCATGGAGGCGTAACTATGAACTTCGTGGACAATCCCTTTGACGAGATTGCTCCGGATCTGTACGTAGCGACTCTATCGAGAGTTGCGCATTCCGACGGACTGCACCCCGCAGAGCAGGAGATTCTTGAGCAGCATGCTTTGCAGTTCGGGGTCGACTTGGATAGTCTCCCGGAGGTTCCGGAGGATCTGTCGGACCTGCCATGGGCTACGCGAATCCTGGTCTATCGGGATGTCTACATGTTGGCGTTGGCCGATGGGTCGGCGTCCGCGGCCGAGGAAGAGTATCTCTTGGAGCTCGCGGAGAGCATGGCTCTGCCTCCGGAGACGACTGAGGCGATTCGCGGGTGGGCTCGGGACTATGGAATTCTCCTTGAGCGGTTCGAAGAGTTGTTGAATTCCGTACCGGCTGTGACGTGAATGGGGTGCGGCAGACGTTGGGCTAGAACGAAGTGGAGCCACAGGGTTCGTCTTCCTGCACCGCCATCACGGCGCGCTTCTCCCCAGTCCTCGGCCTGGATACGCGGCCGCAGGAGTTGGCGTTCGAGTTGCTTCTCCTCGGCGGTGACGCTGGCGACTGCTTTCTTGGACTCGATGAGCCGACTGTTCATGTCCCTCGATCAACTGCGTGAGCGGAAGGGCGGCGACATCGAGCCGAAAGGTGATCACCTGATCCTGGTGCACGACGATCAGGTTCTCGACGGCCGCCGACGCTGGCGGCCCAGACTGAACTGCTTTACCGCTGTGCGAGCAGCCGGTCGATGCGCTTGGGCTGCAGCTTGATGAACAGGTTTCGCTCGCGCGTCGGGATCACGCGGCCGGGCGCCGGGCGCGGGCCGCGGTCGCGGGCGCCCGGTCGCCGCAGGTACTTGACCTGGGTGTAGTACACGTCCGCCTGTCCGGACGAACGCGCCTTGCTGAAGAACACCGCCAGGCTCGCGGCGTCGAGCATCGTCTCCAACGGTACCGACGAGCCACGCTCGCGTACCAACACGTGCGCACCGGGAAAGTCACGGCAGTGAAACCACCAGTCGTTGCCGCGCGCGGCCCGGAGTGCGGCGTCGTTCTGCGCCGCGCTGCGGCCTACCAGGAGGGTGAAACCACCGCTCACGAACTGCCGCACCCCGGCCGGGCGCGCCGCCGCGGGCCGGTCCGCCGGCCCCGAGGCAGCGCTGGCGGACGCCGCCGGCG
>JAPPGB010000153.1 GCA_028821475.1 Spirochaetaceae bacterium | reverse complement strand
AGATAACCACAAATTCCACCCCGTGTCTATCCCCCTGGTGAGCTTTCCGGGCTAGCTATCGCCCAGACGACCACCGGCCGCCCGCCAGGCTTGACCAATTCGATGCTTTGCTGTCGCCGCCCCGCCGGGCCGGGGTTGATAGGAATGCACACTTGTGGCTACAATAGGATCATGATTGTGGGCCCGACGCTGAGAGAGGGAAAGGGATGAAGTTTGTATCGGTCCGGGAACTCCGCAACCGTACGGCGCAACTCTGGAGAGACCTCGCGCGGGAACGGGATCTGATCGTGACCAGCCACGGCAAGCCGGTGGCCATCCTGAGCGCCACCGACGAGCGTTCGCTTGAGCGGGCGCTCGGAGACATCCGGCGCAGCCGTGCCCGTGCCGCGCTTGCCGAGATTCATCGAGAAGCGGCGCGGCGGGGTCTCGACCGGCTGTCGATGGAACAGATTGACGCCGAGATCGAGGCAGTTCGCGCCAGCCGGCGTGCGCGGTGAGGATCGTGCTCGACACGAACGTCCTGGTGTCCGGCTTCCTCTCTCCGCACGGTCCCCCGGGCGCGATTCTGCGATCCGTTCTGGCCGGCAGCGTCACGCTCTGCTTCGACGAGCGCATCCTCGCCGAGTACCGGGAGGTCCTGACGCGTGGGAGCCTGGCGTTGGACGGTGAGCGGGTGGACGCCGTGCTGGAGTTCATCGAAGCGAACGGAGAGTCCGTGTTGGCGGAGGCGTTCGGAGTGGAACTGCCCGATGCCGCCGACACGACGTTCGTCGAGGTGGCGAGGGCGGCCGGAGCCGATTGCGTGGTGACCGGCAACCGCAGGCACTTCCCGGCTGAGCGGGTAGGGGATCTGCGGGTGCTCATCCCCAGGGAACTCGTCGATGAGCATGGACGAAGCCGTGAGCGGCCGGCCTCCCACTGACGGTTCTCGGCGGTGGCCAAGGGCTGCTAAGGTAAGGTGGTGCGAGTAATCGGCATCGAAACCCGCCACTGCGACGCGGGCTGGCGCAACTACCACTTCGTCAAGCTCACCGCCGAGGACGGTATCGTGGGCTGGAGCGAGTACGACGAGCACCAGGGCGCCGCCGGGGTGACCAGCGTGGTGGAGCGGCTGGCCCCGTCCGTGGTGGGCGAGCGCGTACAGGACAACGAACGGGTGTTCGCCCGGCTGCACGCGCGGGCGCGCCAGTCGATGTCGGGCGTCATGGCGATGGGAGTCGGGGCGATCGAGAATGCTCTGCTGGACGCCAAGGCCAAGCTGCTCGGCGTGCCGTGCTGCGAGCTGCTCGGCGGCCGGGTGCGCGACCGCATCCGGGTGTACTGGTCGCACTGCGGCACGTGGCGCATCGCACATCCCGGCCTGCACGGCCCGGTGGTCTCCGGCCTGGACGGCATCCGGGCGCTGGGGACGGAGGTGCGCGAGGCGGGGTTTACCGCGCTCAAGACCAACATCTTCGACTACAGCGGGGAGCGGGTGACGGGCTGGGCGCCCGGGTTCGGACGCCCGTTTCAGCCGGACCAGAACGTGGAGCGGCACATCGTCCGCCAGCTCCGCGCCCACCTGGAGGCGTTTCGCGCCGGCGCCGGCCCCGACGTGGACATCCTGGTCGACCTCAACTACAACGCCAGGCCGGAGGGCTACCTGCGCATCCTGCGGGCGCTCGCCGACCTGGACATCTTCTGGTTCGAGATCGACTCGCCGCATCCGGAGGCGCTGGCCGACGTGCGCCGCGGCAGCCCGCACGCGATCGCCTCGTGCGAGTCGATCATCACCCCGACCTCGTATCTGCCGTTCCTGCGGCTGCAGGCGATGGACGTGGCGATCATCGACGCGGTGTGGAACGGCGCCTGGCAGTCGCTGAAGATCGCCGCGCTCGCTGACGCCCACCAAGTGAACGTGGCGCCGCACAACTACTACGGCCACCTGGCGACGATGATCAGCGCCCACCTGTGCGCGGCGGTGACCAACCTGCGCATCATGGAGACCGACGTCGACCGCGGCCCGTGGGACGATGAGCTGTTCACCGCGGCACCCGACATCCGCGACGGACACCTGCACCTGCCCGACACCCCCGGCTGGGGCACCGAGCCGGACGAGGCCGCGCTTGCCCGCCACCCGCCCAAGGAACATTGAGCGCGGTGGCGTACCGCGGCCGCGCGGTTGACAAGCGGCCCCGCGGGGAGGCCTAGTGAACAGTATGGCGAACGGTGACGAACGGGTATTTGTGGGCACGGTAGGGGAGGGGCTGTACATCAGCGACGACGGCGGCGCGACCTTCAAGCGCCCGTCGAACAACGGCCTGTACATCGAGGGGGAGGTACGCGCGCTGGCCGCACACCCCGGCAACCCGAGCCGCATCTTCGCCGGCACCCACGCCGGGGTGTACCGCTCCACCGACGGCGGCGACAACTGGCAGCGGCTGGACAGCCCCATGGACGGCATGCAGGTGTGGGCGCTGATGGTGCTGCCCGGCGATCCGGACACGGTGTTCGCCGGCACCCGCCCGGCGGGCGTCTACCGCTCCACCGACGGCGGCGACACCTGGCATGACGCGCAGCTCGGCGCGAGTACCGAGTGCCCGGTGATCGAGTTCACCCGCATCACCACCATCGTCCCCGATCCGATCGCCCCGCGCGGCGTGTGGGTGGGGGTGGAGATCGACGGCGCCTTCCGTAGCGACGACGCCGGCGACACCTGGAGCCGGCACGCGGACGGGCTCTCTTCGCTGGACGTGCACGGCATGGTGGTGGTTCCGGTCAACGGCTCGCGCACCCTGGTGGCGGCGACCAACAACGGCGTCAACGTGAGCGGCGACGAGGGCGCGAGCTGGCGGCGCCAGGACCTGAGCGGCATCGCGCCGTGGAACTACTTCCGCGGCATCCGCCAGCAGGCCGGGAAACCCGACACCATCTTCCTGGGCAACGGCAACGGGCCGCCCGGATCGGAAGGCGCGGTGCTGCGCTCGCGGGACGGCGGCACGAGCTGGCAGCGGATCGCGTTGCCGGTGGATCCCAACTCCACCATCTGGGACTACGCGACTCACACCGCCGATCCCGACTTGGTGTACGCGTACACCTGTTCCGGCGAGCTGTACCGCTCCGCCGACGGCGGCGACCGGTGGGACAAGATGCGCCACGAGTTCGGCGAGATTCGCGCCCTGATGTGGGCTCCGGCTCGATAGCCGCGGGCAGTTGACGGCGTCGCTTTGATGGAGTAGCATACGCCCATCCTTTAACCCGGTCCCGCGAGGCCGGAAAGGACGGACACTTGAATTCTGATCTTGTAACCACGAACAGCCGGCGAAGTCTCCGGCTCGCGCGCAACGGCAACGCAAGCGTGCGGGCGCCAGGAGGCTATTTTTTTGTCCACTTTGCCTTACGGACTGGGAGGGAGTATGGCGATGGCTGAACCGCATCCCGGCCACCGGGAGCGGCGCATCCTGGACGCGGCAGACCTGGCGCGCTGCCTGAGGAGGCTGGCGCACGAGGTGGTGGAGCGCAACCGCGATGTCGACCAAGTGGTGTTCGTCGGGATCCGCACCCGCGGCGTGCCGCTGGCGCGCCGCCTGCAGCAGACGGTGAGCGAGATCACCGGGACCGAGCCGCCGCTCGGCATCCTCGACATCAGCCTGTACCGCGACGACCTGAGCCACGTCGCCGCCGCGCCGGTGGTGGGCAGGACCGAGATCGACTTTACGCTCGAAGACCGGGTGGTGGTGCTGGTCGACGACGTGCTCTACACCGGCCGCACCACGCGCGCCGCCCTCGACGCGCTGATGGCGTTCGGGCGCCCGCGCCGCATCCAGCTCGCCGTGGTAATCGACCGCGGCCACCGCGAGTATCCGATCCGCGCCGACTACGTGGGCAAGAACGTGCCCACCAGCAGCGCGGAGATCATTCACGTACGGCTCAGCGACACCGACCCCGTCGAAGAGGTCGTGATCGCACACCGTGGGGAGCAGTAGGGTGCGCCCGGCAACCGCGTCCGGTCCCGCGACCGCGCTTCCGGCAATCTCCGATTCGGTCCCCGCGATGGGAGCCGGCGGTGCGGCGACCGTCGCTCCGGCAGCGGCCGATCCGGCTGCCGCGCATCCGGTGCCGGCCGCGCCCGTGCCCGAGGGCGGCGGGAGTACCGGATCGACCGACCCCGCCGTGTCCTGGCGCCGCAAGGACCTGGTCTCGATGGAGGAGCTCGACCGCACCGAAATTGAGCTGCTGCTCGACACCGCGGAGTCGTTCAAGGAGGTGTCCGCGCGGCAGGTGAAGAAGGTACCGGCGCTGCGTGGCAAGACCATCGCCAACATGTTCTTCGAGTCCTCCACCCGCACCCGCACCAGCTTCGAACTGGCCGCCAAGCGCCTGTCCGCGGACACCATCAACTTCCAGGGTTCCACCTCCAGCGTGCAGAAGGGCGAGAGCCTGATCGACACCGCCAAGAACATCGAGGCGATGCAGGTGGACACCGTGGTGGTACGCCATGCCTCGTCGGGCGCCGCGGAGCTGCTCGCCAGGGAGCTGGCCGCCAGCGTGGTCAACGCGGGCGACGGCATCCACGAGCATCCGACCCAGGGCCTGCTGGACATCTTCACCATCCGCGAGCATCTGCCGCTGGAGGGACTGCACGTGTGCCTGGTCGGCGACATCCTGCACTCGCGCGTGGCGCGCTCCAACCTGTGGGGTTTGCGCAAGCTCGGCGCCGTGGTCACGGTGTGCGGTCCGCCGACGCTGATTCCACACGGCATCGAGCAACTGGGTGCCACGGTTTCCTACGATCTCGACGAGGTGATCGAGGATGCCGACGTGCTCAACATCCTGCGCATCCAGTTCGAGCGGCAGAGCGGCGCCTACTTCCCGTCGGTGCGCGAGTACGCGGTCGAGTACGGGCTGTCGCTCGAACGCTTGCGGCGCGCCAAGCCGAACCTGCTGGTACTGCACCCGGGGCCGGTGAACCGCGGCATCGAGGTGGCCGCCGAGGTGGCGGACGGCACCCACTCGCTGATCCTGGACCAGGTGACCAACGGCATGGCGGTGCGCATGTCGGTACTGTTCCACACCACCCTGACGCGCGAACCGGACGCGAGCGGTGTCGCGGACGCGGGCGGAGGCGCCGGCGCCGCCACCGCGGCCGGCGGAGCGTGACGATGGAGTCGATCCTCGTGCGCGGTGGCCGGCTGGTAGACCCGGCCAACGGGGTGAACGCCCTGCTCGACCTGCTGGTGGCCAACGGCCGCGTGCGGCAGGTCGGCGCCGATCTCGCGGCTGCCGCCTCACGTGCGGGCGCCCGGATCATCGACGCACGCGGCAAACTGGTGTTCCCCGGGTTGATCGACGTGCACGTCCACCTGCGGCAGCCCGGCTACGAGTACAAGGAAACCGTCGAGAGCGGGCTGCGCGCCGCGCTGGCGGCCGGCTTTACCGGCGTGTGCCCGATGCCCAACACCGACCCGGTTTCCGATACCCGCGCCGACATGGAGTTCCTGCGCCGCGAGGCGCGCCGCCTGGACCTGATCAACCTGTGGCCGGTTGGCGCCGTGACGGTGCGCCAGGAGGGCAAGCAGCTCACCGAATTCGGCGAGTTGCGCAACGGCGGCGCGGTGGCGCTGTCGGACGACGGCAAGCCGGTGGTGTCGTCGGCGATCCTGCGCCGGGCGCTGGAGTACGCCCGCAAGTTCGACCTGCCGTTGCTGCTGCACGAGGAAGATCCGGAGTTGTCGCAGGGCGGGGCCATCAACGAGGGGGTGGTGGCCACACGGCTGGGGCTGATCGGCAGTCCCTGCCAGGCGGAGTCGGCGATGGTGGCGCGTGACCTGGAGATCGCGGCGCTCGCCGGCGGCCGCATTCACTTCCAGCACGTCTCCTGCGGGCGGTCGGTGGAGCTGATCCGCCAGGCGCGGGCGGCCGGCATCGAGGTATCCGCCGAGACCTGCCCGCATTACCTGTTTCTCACCGAGGAGGCGGTGTTGCGCTACAACACGCACGCCAAAATGTACCCGCCGCTGCGCACCGCCGCCGACGTGGCCGCGGTGCGCGCCGGGGTGGCGGACGGCACCATCACGATCGTGGGCAGCGACCACGCTCCGCATGCCGACTACGAGAAGGACGTGGAATTCGACCAGGCACCCAACGGCATCACCGGGGTAGAGACGATGCTGCCGCTGATGCTGGCGTTGGAGCGCGAGGGCGTGATCAGCCTGGAGCAACTGGTGCGCATGATGGCGGTGCAGCCGGCGCGGCTGATCGGCGTAGAGCGCGGCAGCCTGGAGGTTGGCGCGGTGGCCGACGTGACCGTGGTCGATCCCGGCGCGAGGTGGGTATACGACGACGCCACCGCACATTCCAGATCCCGCAACTCGCCGTATTGGGGCAAGACGTTGACCGGCCGCGCCAGCGACTGCCTGCTGGCCGGCGAGGTGCGCTTGCGTGCCGGCGGCATCGTGGTGCCGGCCGCGGAGCAGCGCGAGACCGCGAAGGCGGTGGTATGACCGCGGCACGCGTGCGCCCGGTGCGCGCGGCAGTCGCCGCGCCGGGAACGGGAGGCGGCGGCGCCATGACCGAACGGCGTGCCCTGCTGGCGCTGGAGGACGGTGCCCTGTTTCCGGGCCGGGCGGTCGGCGCCGACGGCGAGGTGACCGGCGAGGTGGTGTTCAACACTGCCATGACCGGCTACCAGGAGATCCTCACCGATCCCTCCTACTCGGGGCAGTTGGTGTGCCTTACCTATCCGCTGATCGGCAACTACGGGGTCAACGAGGACGACCCCGAGTCGCGGCAGCCGTGGACGCGCGGCCTGATCGTGCGCGAGCTGGCCGCCCGCCACTCCAACTGGCGCGCCACCGGCGACCTGGGCAGCTACCTGAAGAAGCACGGCATCGTCGGCATCGACGAGGTGGACACGCGCGCGCTCACCCGCCACCTGCGCCTGCACGGCGCCAAGACCGGGGTGATCTCCACCACCGACCTGGATGCGGACTCGCTGGTGCGCAAGGCGCGCGAGGCTCCCAAGCTCGGCGAGCTGGACCTGGTCCGCGGCGTGACCTCGGCAGGCATCGCGCCGCTGCGCCTGCCGGCGGACTCTTACGATCCGCTTGCCGGCCAGCTCGCGGCCGGCGCGCAGACCGCACCTGCGGGTGGCCGCCCGGGTGCGTCCGCGTCAGCGTCGCGTGGCGGCGAATCGGCCAACACCGCGGCGTGCGCGGCGGGCGGGCATGAACCAGGCGGCGTGCGCGCCGTGCGACGGACCGTCAGCGCCGCCGGCGCCGATTCCGTCGTCGCGGACCCGTCCGGCGTCGCCCCGGACCACGTAGCGGCACGCCACGGCGCCGGGATCGCCGGCCGGCAGGCAGCGGACCCGTCCGGGCGCGGCGCGCATCACGTGGTGGCGATAGATGCTGGCGCCAAGCACAACATCATGCGCCACTTGGCGGCGCGCGGCTGCCGCGTTACCGTGGCGCCGGCCACCGCAACGGCGGAGGAAATCTCGGCGCTGGAGCCGGACGGCCTGTTCCTGTCCAACGGCCCCGGCGACCCGGAGCAGGCGCCCTACCTGGCCGCCACCGTGCGCGAGCTGCTCGACGCGCACCGCAACCTGCCGGTGTTCGGCATCTGCCTGGGCCTGCAGATCATGAGCCTGGCCCTGGACGCCAACATCTACAAGCTCAAGTTCGGCCACCACGGAGCCAACCACCCGGTGCGCGAGGAACGCACCGGCGTCATCTCGATCACCAGCCAGAACCACGGTTATGCGGTTGATGCCGACTCCCTGCCGGCGCACCTGCGCGTCACCCACGTCAACCTCAACGACGGCACCATCGAGGGCCTGGAGCACCGCGCGCGCCCGCTGTTCGCGATCCAGTACCACCCCGAGGCCGCCCCCGGCCCGCACGACGCCCAATACCTGTTCGACCGCTTCGTCGACGCCATGGAGCACTCTGCCTGAACATGCCAAAACGCACCGATATCGAGCGCATCCTTATGCTCGGCGCCGGGCCGATCGTGATCGGCCAGGCGTGCGAGTTCGACTACTCCGGCACGCAGGCGTGTAAGGCACTGCGCGACGACGGCTACCAGGTGGTGCTGCTGAACTCCAATCCGGCCACCATCATGACCGACCCGGAGATTGCCGACCGCACCTACGTGGAGCCGATCACGCTGCCGGTGCTGGAGCAGATCCTGGCGCGCGAGCGGCCCGACGCGGTACTGACCACGCTCGGCGGCCAGACCGCCCTCAACCTGGCGGTGAGCGCCGCCGAGGCGGGCCTGTTCGAGCGCTACGGGGTGGAGATGCTCGGCGCCGACCTGGCCACCATTCAGCGCGCCGAGAACCGCGAGCAGTTTCGCTCCCTGATGCAGTCGATCGGTCTGGCGGTGCCGCCGGCGGCGATCGCGCACAGCCTGGACGAGGTTGAGGCGCACGTGCGCGACATGGGCCTGCCGGTGGTGCTGCGCCCGAGTTACACGCTCGGCGGCGCCGGCGGCGGCATCGCGCACACGCCCGAGCAGTTACTCGACATCGCCACGCGCGGCCTGGAGCTGTCCCTCAACACCGAGGTGCTGGTGGAGCAGTCGGTGTACGGCTGGAAGGAGTTCGAGCTGGAGCTGATGCGCGACCGACGCGACAACGTGGTGGTGATCTGCTCCATCGAGAACGTCGACCCGATGGGCGTGCACACCGGCGACTCGATCACCGTGGCGCCGGCGCAGACGCTGACCGACCGCGAGTACCAGGACATGCGCGACGCCGCCATCAAGGTGATCCGGGCGGTCGGCGTCGAAACCGGCGGCTCCAACATCCAGTTCGCCGTCAATCCCGCGGACGGGAAGCTGGTGGTGATCGAGATGAACCCGCGCCTGTCGCGCTCGTCGGCGCTGGCCTCCAAGGCGACCGGCTTCCCGATCGCCAAGTTCGCCGCCAAGCTGGCCGTGGGCTGGACGCTGGACGAGATCCCCAACGACATCACCAAGCAGACCCCCGCCTGCTTCGAGCCCACCATCGACTACTGCGTGGTGAAGCTGCCGCGCTTCGCGTTCGAGAAGTTCCCGGGCGTGGACGCCACGCTGACCACGCAGATGCAGAGCGTGGGCGAGGTGCTGGCGCTCGGGCGTACCTTCAAGGAGGCGTTTCAGAAGGGGCTGCGCGGCCTGGAGACCGACGCCTGCGGGTTCTGGTGGCAGCGCGACAACGGCCTGCCGCCGGAGGCGGTGGTGGCGGGCCTGCGCCGCCCCAACGCGGAGCGGCTGTTCTTCATGCGCGCGGCGTTGGAGCGCGGCATGAGCGTGGATGAAGTCGCGGAGCACACCTGCATCGATCCCTGGTTTGTGGACAACATGGCGCAGATCCTGGACCTGGAGGGCGGGTTCCGGGCGGCCGTGGCGGCGCGCGGGCCCGAGCTCGACGCGGACGCGGTGCGCCGTGCCAAGCGGGCGGGCTTCTCGGACCGCCAACTGGCGGAGATGACCGGCTTCGAGGAACGGGTGATGCGGGCGCGCCGGCTGGAACTGGGCGTGCGCCCCTCCTACAAGCTGGTTGACACCTGCGCGGCGGAGTTCGAGGCGTACACTCCGTACTTCTACTCCACCTACGAGATGGAGGACGAGGTGGCGGTGGAGCCGGTGGACAAAGCGATGATCATCGGCGGCGGCCCCAACCGCATCGGCCAGGGCATCGAGTTCGACTACTGCTGTTGCCAGGCGTCGTTCGCGCTGCGCGAGCGCGGCGTGCAGTCGATCATGGTCAACTGCAACCCGGAGACCGTGTCCACCGATTACGACACCTCCGACCGCCTCTACTTCGAGCCGCTCACCGTCGAAGACGTGGCCAACATCTACGACAAGGAGCGCCCGGTCGGCGTAATCCTCCAGTTCGGCGGCCAGACACCCCTGAACATGGCGCACGGTCTGGAGGCGCTCGGCGTGAAGGTGCTCGGCACGCCGATCGACGCCATCGACCGCGCCGAGGACCGCGCCCGGTTCCGCGAGTTGCTGCAGAGGCTGGGATTGCGCCAGCCGGAGAGCGGCATCGCGCACACGGTGGACGAGGTGCTCGCCGAGGCGCGCCGCATCGGCTACCCGGTGCTGGTGCGCCCGTCCTACGTCCTGGGCGGGCGGGCGATGGAGATCGTCTACGACGACGCCATGGTGCGCGCCTACATGGCGCTGTACGCCGAGCAGATGGGCGGCCACGACGCGCAGCGGCCGCGTCCGATCCTGGTGGACAAGTTCCTGGAAGAGGCGATAGAGATCGACGTCGACCTGATCGGCGACGGCGAGCGGTTCGTGGTAGCGGGCGTCATGCAGCACATCGAGGAGGCGGGGGTGCATTCGGGCGACAGCGCCTGCTGCCTGCCGCCCCACTCCCTGCCGGCGGCCGTGGTGGCCGAGATCCGCCGGCAGAGCGTGGCGCTCGGGCGCGAACTGGGCATCCGCGGACTGATGAACATCCAGTTCGCGGTGCGCGCGGATGTCATCTACGTGCTGGAGGTCAACCCGCGCGCGTCGCGCACGGTGCCGTTCGTGTCCAAGGCGATCGGCGTGCCGCTGGCGCGGCTGGCCACCCACATCATGTGTGGCGCACGGCTCGAAGACCTCGGCCTGGTGCAAGATCCGGACCCCGCCAACTTCGCGGTCAAGGAAGTGGTGCTGCCGTTCGGCAAGTTCCAGGGCGCCGAGGTGGCGCTGGGGCCGGAGATGAAGTCCACCGGCGAGGTTATGGGCATCGACCAGAGCTTCGGGCGGGCGTTCGCCAAGGCGCAGGCGGGGGCGGGCGCCTCCCTGCCGCACTCCGGCACCGTGTTCATGAGCGTGCGCGACGCCGACAAGCCCGACCTGGTGGAGCTGGCGCGCACCCTGGACCGGCTCGGATTCAGTCTCGCCGCCACGCCCGGCACCGCTGACGTGCTCGCCCGCGCCGGGCTGGACGCGCGCCGCCTGGTCAAGCTGGAAGACGAGGGCACTACCGCGATAGACCTGATGGAGGCGGGCGAGATCGCTCTGATCATCAACACCCCCGCCGGCAAGCGCCCGCGCGACCATGAGAACCGCATCCGCCGCTTCGCGCTCGCGCGCGGCGTGCCGTGCGTCACCACCATGGCCGGCGCCCACGCCTCCGTCACCGGCATCGCCGCCGAGCGCCAAGGCGAACTGCAGATTTGGGCCCTCCAGGACCTGTAGCCGCACCGCTCCAGGAACGCTGCCGGGTGCTGGCCAACCGCATCGTGGCGCCGGAACACAACCTGCTGACCGTGGCCACCCGTGAAATCGGTCGGCGCGCGCGAGCCGGCCAGTTCGCCCAGATCCGGGTGCCCGGCGGCTTGGTGTTCCTGCCGCGCCCGTTCAGCTTCCTGGCCGCCGAGGACGACCGCTGCACCTTCCTGTCACGGGCCATCGGGCCGGGCACGCGCGCCCTGGCCGGTCTGGCCGAAGGCGCCGAGCTGGACCTGCTCGGCCCGCTGGGCCACGGCTTCGACTTGGCCGCGGCCGCGGCGGGCGATGTGATCCTGGCAGGCGGCGGGGTAGGCGTGCCACCCCTGGTGCACGCCGCCGCCGAACTGGCACCGCTCACCGGCACCGCCCTGATCGGCGCCGCCTGCGCCGACTTCCTGCTGTGCGAGCAGGAAGTCGCAAACCTCGGCTGGCAGGTGCATACCGCCACCGACGACGGCTCCCGCGGCCACCACGGCTTCGTCACCGACCTCCTGGAACAAGCCCTGGCGACCGCCACGGCACGAAATGAGGCGCCCGCGACCGTGCTGGCGTGTGGTCCGCATCCCATGCTCCACCGGTGCGCCGAAATCGCCGCCGCGACCGGCGCCGCCAGCCAAGTGGCCGTGGAGGAACCGATGGCCTGCGGCTTCGGCGTCTGCCTCGGCTGCGCCATCCGCGTCCACACCCCGAATCCCGACGACCCCGCCGGCCCCGCCTACGCCCTGGTCTGCCGCGACGGCCCCGTCTTCCCCGCCCAGCACATCATTTGGTGAAGGAGAAATCACGATGGACTTCGTAATCCCGAAGTATGTCAGCCTGAAAGACCATCCCATTTACAATGAGCGTTGGTTGCACGAAAGAATCCGCGAAAACCCGTCATTGCTCGGGCTCGGGAATCTCGACGTGCGAGATAGCGAACGGCGACAGCCGAGTGGCGGACGCCTCGACCTGTTGCTGGTGGATCCCGTGACGGACACTCGCTATGAAGTCGAGTTGCAGCTTGGTGCAACTGATGAGTCGCACCTCATTCGGACGATCGAGTATTGGGATGTCGAGCGGAAGAGGTATCCGCAGTACGATCACATTGCCGTGATTATCGCCGAGGACGTTACCAGTCGGTTTCTCAACGTCATCAGTTTGTTTAACCAAGCGATTCCTCTCATAGCGTTCCAGATCAAGGCGGTAGAAGTGAACGATTATATGACAATAGTAGCAACTCAAGTGCTCGACTCGATGCCGCGAGGAGTTGACGAAGAAGACGATGGAGAACCTGCAGATCGCAGTCTATGGGAGAGAGAGTCATCGCCCGCTGCTCTCAAGCTGTGCGACAGAATCATCGAGATGATTCGCGTCACGAAGGGTGATATCACACCTCACTACATAAAGTCCTATATCGGGCTCCGTGGCGCGGAAGGAGTACAGAACTTCGTCTTGATGTGGCCGAAGCGCAGTGGTCACGTCAACGTGCACTTCAAGATCCCATACGATCAAGACGTGGATTCTCGTATCGAGAACTCAAGCCTAGCGAAGATCGGCTACAGGCAGGGATCAAACAAGTGTAAGGTGCAGATCCGAGAATCGGATCTGCACGACAACCGCGAACTCATCACAGCGATGATCCGGCTAGCCAAGCAAGCTCACTTTGGATGATCTTGAGTGGCGTTTGAAGAGCGATGCCCACTCGTGAGACCGTAAGGGGGAACACATCGTTGACGGTCGACCTTGGGACGCTGAGGTTGGCGAATCCGGTGCTCGTGGCTTCGGGGACGTTCGGGTACGCCAGCGAGTTGGAGGGGCTGGTGGATCTGGCGCGGTTGGGGGGGATCGTTACCAAGACGGTGACCGTGAAGCCGCGGCCGGGGAATCCGCCGCCGCGCATCGTGGAGACGCCGGCTGGGATGCTCAACGCCATCGGGTTGCAGAACGTGGGTATAGACCGGTTCGTGACGGAGAAGCTGCCGTACCTGGCGGGGCTCGATCCGGTGGTGCTGGTGTCGGTCATGGGCTACACGACAGGGGAGTTCGTGACCCTCGCCGAGCGGCTGGATGGACTGCCGGGGGTGGACGGCCTGGAGTTGAACCTGTCGTGTCCCAACGTCGCCTACGGCGCGGGCGACGGCGCGAAGATGTTCGCCCACGAGCCGGAGCTGACCGCCGAGGCGGTAGGAGCGGTGCGGTCGGTCACCAGCCTGCCGGTGATCGCCAAGCTGGGGCCGGACGTGGCCGACATCGCCGCCATCGGGCGCGCCGCCGAGGCCGCGGGGGCGGATGCGCTGGCGGTGATGAACACCATTCCCGGCATGGTGATCGACCTGGAGCGGCGCCGGCCGGTGCTGGCCAACGTCACCGGCGGCTTGTCCGGGCCGGCGATCCGGCCGTTGGCCGTGCGCCTCACCTACCAGTTGGCAGGTGCGGTGGACATTCCGGTGGTGGGTGTCGGCGGTATCATGGATCACCGCGACGCGCTGCAGTTCCTGATGGCCGGGGCGAGCGCAGTGCAGGTCGGCACCGCCACCTTCACCAATCCAAGTGCCGCGCTGGAGGTGCTGGACGGTCTGGAGGGCTATCTTCGAGACTCCGGCGTAGAGCGCATCGCCGACCTGATCGGTGCCGCCCAACCGCCGGCCGCAAAGGAGGAGTCGGAATGAGTCATGCCACCGAGCCACCGTCACCGGGCTACGGCAACCCGTCGTCGAGCTACCAGGTTGGAAACTCTCGCGATGAATAGTGCAGCCCAGTCGTCGTCGGAAGCGGCACCGGCGCCAGCAGCCGAACGTGCCGGACCAAAGGAGTCGCGGCGCCTCGACTGGCTGATCGTCGGCCTCGACGTGCCCGGCCTGGACGAGGCGCGGCCGCTGGTGCGGGCGCTGGCCGGCCGGGTCGGGGCGCTCAAGATCGGGCCCGTGCTCCATACCAGGGCCGGGGCGGCGGCCATCGACCTGGTGCATGAGCACGGCGGCCGGGTGTTCCTGGACCTGAAGTGGCACGACATCCCCAACACCGTGGCCGATGCCTGCCGGTCTGCCGCGGAGCAGGGCGTGTGGATGGTGAACGTGCATGCGGCGGGCGGCGTCCGGATGCTGGCCGCAGCGCGCGAGGCCCTGGAGCAGGCCCGGCAGCCCGGCGTCGAGCGTCCCCTGCTCATCGCCGTGACCGTCCTGACCAGCCTCGACGACAGTGACCTGCCCGCCACCGGCGTCACCGGAACCGTGGCCGTACAGGTGGAGCGCTTGGCCGCGCTGGCGGAGCGCGGCGGCGCCGACGGCCTGGTCACCTCCGGCCACGAAGTAGCGGCCCTGCACGCCCGCTGGCCGCACTTCAACCTGGTAGTGCCGGGCGTGCGCCCGCGCTGGCTCACCGCCGGCGGCACCGCTCCCGCGGACGATCAGCGCCGCGTCGCCTCCCCCGCCGCCACCCTCGCCGCCGGCGCCAGCCACGTCGTCATCGCCCGTCCCGTCATCACCCACGCCGATCCTGCACAAGCCGTGCGCCTGACCGCGGAGGAAGTTGCTGCCGAGAGCTGACTCAGTCGGGTATCAGGCGCTTGCCCATGCTGACGGAGTCGTCCTCGGTGAACCCGAGTGAGCGGTAGAATTCGACGGCCTCGGTGTTCGAGCGCCTGATCTGCAGGTTGATCTTGGGGCAGCCGATCGCCAGCAGGCGTGCCTCCACCTCGTCCATCAGGCGGCGGCCGAAGCCGCGTCCACGGCACTTCTTGGCCACCGCCAGGTAGTTGATCCAGCCGCGATGGCCCTCGTACCCGGCCATCACCGTCGCGACCAGCCGGCCATCCACGGTCCCGACCAGGAACAGATCCCGCTGCACGCGCAGCTTGCGGTGAATGTCCTTCACCGGGTCGTTCCACGGCCGGACCAGCCCGCACTCGCGCCACAGCGCTACCACGGCGTCCTGATCGGACTCCCGGCAGGCCCGAATCCGTAGCGCAGCCATTGCAGGCCGTCAGCACCCGGTGGCGACGGAATCGTTCTCCTCGGCTACGCCCCGCACGGTAAACCCCACGGCGCGGGCGGCCGTCCCCAACTGCCCGTCGTGGGTAAGAAACTCGTCGATCCGGCGGTTGCGTCGCTCGTGGACCACGAGCGCACTTGCCAGGTGGATGGCATCCAACGTCCCGACGACGGTTGGGTAGGATTGGCTTGCCCGGGTGAGGAGCGAGGCGGACACGCGCACCCGGTGCGCGGACTTCCAGAACGTGGTGAACCGCTCGTGCAGGAACACACGCTCGCGATCATCGAGGTCGCCGCCGAGGCGGAGCCGGTCGATGGTCCGGTGAAACTCGACCCGGCAGATCTCGCTGGTGTAGGCGGCCTGCCAGAGTCCCCACTCCCGGATCGACGGATCCTGGTTGAGCAACCAACTCAGCACCACCGACGTGTCGAGGTAGACCGTCATCGCCGCCTGCGGTCGGCCAGCAGCGCGGCTACTCCCGGAATCGGTCTGCCGGACGGCAAGCGGTCGAGCCGGGCAAGCGCTTCGGCAGGTTCGGTCGGTTCTTCGATGAGCAACTCCTCCTCGACGGCCGGTACCAGCCTGGCAACGCTCTGCCGGTACGAGGTGATGTCGATTGTCGCTCCGGCCCGCACCATCCCGAGGTACTTTCCGAGCCGAGACTTCAACTCGGCGGTACTCACCTTGATCATGCCCATATCTTGGTCAATATATGGACAAAATACAAGGGGCAGGAGACGGGCTACCCAGAGTCGGGGCCGTCAGTTCCTCGCGAGTGTCATCCTGCGCGGGCGAGCGCAGAGCGGAGTAGATCGAGTTCGGCGGCGTACGTGGCGGCCGTCGCTCCAAACCGTTCGGCGGCCTCCACCAGCAGGCGCATGTGCGTCACGTCCTCGGCGTACTGTGCGAGCCGCCGCCGGTGACCGGCGCGGGTCTTGGTGCAGACCAGCGTGTACGGTCTGCCCTTGCGCTCGGTCTCGTGGAGCAGGTCGAGCCCGTTGCCATCGATGATTCCGTGCACGTGGCGGCGCAGCTCCTTGCGGAGCGGCAGGCGCAGTACGCGCTCCCGCGGGTCGGCGTAGAACCGTTGCAGCCGGCGGCAGTGCGGGCAGCGGCACGGGATCGACGCCTGCTGCGACCAGTCGGCGGGTGCAGTGGGCGGCTGTGCGCTGCGGGCGAGCAGACAGCCGGCGGCATGGCGCCACAGCGTATCGAATGCCGAGCCCTCGGCGGGGCGCTGCTTGAGGGTGGCGAGTTCCGACAGTGCTACCGGCAGCGCCCGACCGGGGGGCGCCGCCGCCGGGTGCTCGATCAGCAGTGCGGCGGCCGCGTCCGCCTCGCGGGTGAGGTCGAAGTGCCAGGCGAGCGCCAACAGGTTGCGGATCGTGGCGGCCTCCAGGGGCGGCGGAGGTTGGCGCAGCGATCGATCCCCGTCGTTGCCGGTACGGTGCGCCAGTGCGCCGCCGATGGCGCGCAGCAGGTGTTGCGCGCCATCGCACAGGGCCAACTGCCAGTTGGAGCCCCGGCCCGCTGCCGGAATCCCGACGAGCCGCCACACGAGGTCGATCACACCGTCCGTCTGGAGCGGCAGATTCGCGCGGATGAACTCCGGCAGCCAGTCGCGGAGCGCGGACGGGGTGACCACGGCGGCCAGTTCCGCGTTCAGCCCGCCGGCGTAGATCGAGGTGGCAACGTCGCGCAGGAAGCGGAGCGTGATGGACTGGTCACCCAACCGGGAGAGCAGCCGCAACGCGGCTCGGCAGCTCTGCTCGACTTCGGTATGGCGCCCCGGCCGCGCTGCCGGCCACGCGTCGATGAGCTGCATGGCGAGCCCTCGCAGGCGGACGTGCTCGGCGTCCGACTGGCCGCTGCGCTCCAACTCGTCGGCCACGTGGGCAACCATCGCACCGGTGCCCGCATCCGCCAGGGCCGCAAGCGCCCGGTCTCGCGGCCACAACACCAGCCCCGCCGAGCGATACGCTCGCTCGATCTCGACGCCCGCGTTGCCGGTTGCCTCGTTTACCCATTCATCATCCGGGTCGACGCCGTCCAGGGCTCCGGCGGGCAACAACTCGCCGGCCTGCAAGCGCAGCTTGCCGTACGCCGGCCTGGCGTCATCCGGAGCCACCCAGCCATCGAGCCAGTGATCGGAGTCGATCACCTCACCTGCTTCCAGGTCGCTGTCGTTCGGATGGTATCCATACGGCAGGTCCTGGGGGTGCTCGGCAACGCACACCTCCTCGATGTGGAGGATCGCCGCGTGCACGGCACAGCCGGCGCGCCGCGCTGCCTCGGTCAGTGTGCGGGCCACGGCGGCGTCGGTGTTTTTCAGGGCCGCGAACGAGAGTCCTTCCTCGCTGTACTCGTGTTCCAGCAGCCAGACGATCTTCTCCGCCCCCTTCGTGCTCCGGTCCCATTGCTTCAGCAGGGCGGCGACACCTTCCGTCACCGCGGTGTAGTCCGGCGCCCGCTCCAGCCCGCCGTCGCGCGTGCCGCTCACCAGCAGTTGGTACACGAGGACGATGCGGTGACCGGTTGCGACGGGCCGGGTCTCGTGGACGCAGTCGGCGTAGAACGCCGCGAACGCGAGTTCCGACGGATCTTCGGTGCGCAGGTCGATCACCGTTTCGCTCTGCTTGTGGCGGATCACCAGCTCGCCGCCCGTGCCGGCCACCGGCAGCGAGATCACCAGCGTCGCCACCATGCCGGTCGCCTTCTCGCTGTCGCGATGGGCGCTGAAGAACCCTCCCGGCTCGTAGACCAGCAGCTTGTAGAGCCGCGCCTCGGTACGCTCGCGCGGGCATCCCAGGGCCTCGGCGGCGCGGCCGACGATCTGCGCCAGCGTGTCGTTCCATGCCCCGCCGCCCACCTCCACCTGGCCGGCGTCGATCTGCCAGCAGTCGCGCACCGAGCGGTCCAGCACGGTGTCAGGTCCCCTGCCGTATGGCGCCCGTTCGGCAACCGCCGCCAGAGCGTCCGCCTGGACGGGCGGAACCGGAAAGGAGATCAATTGCCTCAGAGTCGGGTGCCGTTGCCTGGAGGGGCGGGACCGGGTAGCATCGTACCGCGAGGTACGGGGTGGCATTCACGATAGCCGATGTTCGGGATCTGGTGCGGCTGCTGGATGAACGGCCGGAGTGGCGCGCCGAGGTGCGCCGCCAGATTCTGACCGACGAGTTCCTGGCGTTGCCTGGTCAGGTCGCGGAGCAGCGGCGGGACATCCAGCGCATCGAAGAGCAGATCGCGGAGCAGCGGCTGGAGATGGAGCGGCGCTTTCAGCGGATCGAAGAGCAGATTGCGCAGCAGCGTATCGAGACGGAGCAGCGCTTTCAGCGGATCGAAGAGCGGATGGTGGAGCAGCGGCGCGAGACCGACCGGCGTTTTCGGCAGGTCGAAGATCAGATCGCAGCCCTGACCCGTACCGTCGACACCCTCGTAAATGACGTTGGCGAGTTGAAGGGAGACAGTCTGGAGCGCCGCTACCGGGAGAAGGCGTCCGCGTACTTCGGCCGCCTGCTGCGGCGCCCCCACGTGCTGACCAACGACGAGCTGGACGAGTTGCTCGACGACGCGGTCGAGCGGGGCGTGTTGACCGAAGACGAGTACCACGAAGTGCTCTGGGCGGACGCCATCGTGCGCGGCCGCCGCCGCAGTGACCGCGCGCCGGTGGTGGCCGTCGCCGAGGTCTCGTGGGGCGTGGGAATCAAGGACGTGGAACGCGCGGTGCGCCGCGCGGACCTGCTGGCCCGACTGGACATCACCACGCTGCCGGTCGTGGGCGGCAAAGCCGTGACCAGAGAGGCGGCGGAACTGGCCCGGCAGCGCGGGGTGTGGCAGCTCTTCGACGGCAGGCTGGTAGCCCCCGCCGCGCCCGGCGAACCCGCGTAGCGCCCCAGAACCGCTGCCTGCCGGCGGCCTTGGCCCCATCGCGTCCGGACGTGTCAGGGCGGAACCGGCGGCAGCCGCGATACGAGTCGTGGCCGCCGCGATGTCGTACGCCACGTCGAAGTCGGACGGCATCTTGCCGTTGCCGTAGTTGGTGGCGTAGTCGCGGATCTGTGGCGACCGAGGTTCTCGGTGTTGGGCGCGCACCAAGTGTCGGTGCCGAGCCGGTGGCGATCATGAACTCGCCGACGTAGATCTGGCCCGCCTTGGTCTCGGACCGGTCCACGTACGGGAGTCGGGAGAAGAGCACTGCGTGCGCGTTGTCAGCGGGCGAGGAGGGCGCGCACGGCGTGTACGTGGGTAACGCTCACCGGAACCTTGTGGTCCCCGGTGAGGCGCAGCAGCGTGCGCTTGCCGCTGCGCACCGCCTTGGTCACGTGGCGGGTAGCGACCCAGTAACTGCGGTGCACCTGGATGCCGCGGTCGCCGAGCCCGGCCACCGCGTCCGAGAACCGCATCTTGATGAGGCTTGAGCCAACCGTGGTGTGCACTTGGAGGTAGTGGTCCTCGCTCTTGATGTAGACGAGGTCCGTTCCCAGCCGATCAGGCAGCAGTTGCAGCACGGTGCCGACCCGCCAGGCGGGCCGGTGAAGAGCGAGTTCACGTGGGTCGGCAGGTCTCTGTTCCGCCGCCGGCATCTCGTCTCCTGGTTGCACCTGCGAATCCGCAGTTTCGGCCTGAGCCTCGGCCGAGGCACCGTCGGGTGCAATGGCCGGCGACGGGTAGTTGGGTTCCGAGCGATGTTGTTCGGTCTTGTCTTCGCCCGTGTCGGTCGTTCCGAGCGGCTCGGCTGCCGCATCGGCGGGCGCCGCCCGGCCACGACCGGCATCCGTGGCAGACCGGCCATGCCTGATGCGTAGCCACATCACGTAGAAATAGAGAACGCTGCAGACCACGGTCGTGCTCGCGACCAGCAGATATACCTCGAGCGGGCCGAGCTCGGTTGGCAGGGTGCGGATGACCAAGCGGTCGATCATCAGCGTCCACGCCGTATTCGGGAGCGCCACGATCAACGCCGCCGTCACCACACCCGCCAGTGCTTCGGCAGGCTTTCGAGAACGCAGCAAATAGAGCGTCACGACTGTGAGTGAGTAGTGCACGGGCCATCCCTCGACGGCGCAGAGCACGCCGTATGCCCAGCGATCCAAGAGTTTCGCTACCGAGTAGGAGCCGAGGGGACCGATCAGTGAATACACGGCTGCTACCGCAAGGCAGGTGGCGATCGTGACCTTCACCATGCATGCGCTCAGCATTTCGACGTAGCCACGCTCCATCGTCGCCGGCCGAGCTCTCACGGCACCGCCGGAAGTGTCGGTCACCCGGCTACCGACTACGCACGCCGGTGCCGTGCTGTGCAGGGATCCAGCTCCCGTGACAACCGCCCCGAGCGGGGAACGGTTGGGCCATTCGCTCCGCTCTATCCGTCACTTCGGTCGAGAGCCCCTTCGTCTCTTGGAAGAATCCCACCGACCGCTTGCACGAGCTTCGTGAATTCCGCCCGGCAGGACACCCCGAGCTTCGCGTAAGCCTGCTTGATGTGCCAGCGCACCGTATGTTCCCCTCGCCCGATCGTCCCTCGGACTTCCCGGATCGACTTTCCCTCGGCGACCAGGGCCGCCACTTCGCTCTCGGCCGCCGACAGCCCGAGATTCGTTCTGAGCACCTTTCGATCAATTCGTCCCTGGTTATTCGGTTCGATGGCCAGCACCAGCGCAGCCGGGCGCACAGACCGGAAGCCGGTGTCCCGGTCCTCAACCGGCGTGACGTGCAGTGCGATCAATGGCGGGTAGCTGTTTGGGTGCCTCACCACCATCGATCCGCTCTCGCCCTGTCCTCCGAAACGTGGAAGAGCGCGATCCAACAGCCGCTGAAGGTGGGAGTTGTCGATCGGTACCGCGAGGTGGAGCAGGCCGGCGCGATCGGATAGCAGAGTCCCTTGGCAGAGCAGCTCCCGGGCACGGTCGTTCGCTGCCACGACGCGTTTCTGTCGGTCGAGTTGAATCACCCCGGCCCGCGTGTTGTCGAGGAGCCGCTCAAGCGTCGTCTGCAGCCCACGGGCTTCGACCAATGCGTGACGCATCCGAACGAACTGACGAACGTGCGGCAGCAGTCGCGCGACCATGTCGACCTGATCGGTGGACCACCCCTTGCCGTCACTCGGATCTGCGATCCCCCAGACGATTCGCGAGCCCCTCGGTCCATCGAGGCGGACATTCAACCCGTCCTGGAAGTGGTAGCGCGGCATTATCTCGTTGTAGGTCGCCGAGTGCTTCAACTGCGCCTCGGAGAGAAGTTCGGTGACGTGGACAATCCTATCGCCCGGCAGTTGTCGCAGGCGTGGCAGGTGCTCATCCGCTGGGTAGTCGTTGGCAAGGTACTCCCGTTCCCATTCGCTGCGATGTTCTCCGCGGTAGCAGAAACGCATGAAGAGGGGCGCGATGTCGTCGTCCCGTGATGTCGTTTGGAACACCAGGTGATTGCCCTTGGCTCCGCAGGCCTCGTCGATGAGAGCAGACGTTTCTACCCAGTGGGAGTCGTCGAACATTGCCTCATGCAAAGAGGCGAGGATGCGCTCGAACCTCGCCTGCCGGCTCATGCCGGATCCTGCGCTCCTCGCTGCCACGGCGTCATTGGCGCACTGCCGGCCTTCGCCGCCGCAGCGCCACTGCTACCGGCAGTGCCGGTGTCGACCAGCCTAGCACGGCGGTGGCGGCGACGCCCGGTTGCGGATACACGATGCCACCCAAGCCCCGCTGTGGGGCGACACGATTGGTGGAACGTCAAAGGATCCACCCCAGGTACCGTAGGAACCGAATGCTCATTGATCCCTGATTCTGGATCAAACGGTCATGTACGTCACTACCAGAAATGGTAGAAGCAGCCACACCGTGATCCTTGAGCGTGGCGCTGGATGAGGCTGCGCCGCAGTCAGCGGCGCAGGGCGGCACGCACGGCAGGCAGGTGGGTCACGCTCACGGGTACCTTGTGGTCTCCTGTGAGGCGCAGCATTGTCCGCTTGCCGCTCCTCACCGATCGGGTGACGTGACGGGTTGCCACCCAATAGCTGCGGTGCACCTGCATCCCATGGTCGCTGAGCTCGGCCACCGCGTCCGAGAACCGCATCTTTATCAGACTCGAACCGACGGTGGTGTGCACTTCGAGATAGTGATCCTCGCTCTTTATGTAGATGAGGTCGGTACCCAGCCTCTCCGGCAGCAGTCTCAGGAGAGGAGCACGCGGCCGGTCAGCCGGGCGTGGCGCGTTGGATCGCTGCGGGACCACGAGGGCCTGTTCCGCCTTCGGCCCGCCACCATTACCTGCCCGCGGGTCCTTGGAGTCGTCCTGAACGCCAACTGCAGGCGATGTGTCAGGCGATGTGCCGCTGGAACCTGACGGCTCGTACCCAGTCGAGTCCCCACCCTCGGAAGGCGTCGCCCCGTTTGCCTCGCTGGGCGTCGCAAGCACGGTGCCGACCGCGCCGGTGGGCTCCGCGGCCGCCGTGTGTCTGACTCGCTGTCGTAGCAGGTACCAGGACAGCATGGTCCAGGCCCACGCCTGGGCGGTGACCAGGAAGTACAATTGCAGGATGTCGAGCTTCTTGGAATAGGAGGGGTGCGCCAGAGATTCGACCGCGATTACCACGGCGCTCGCCGGAAGGGCCGAACACATCGTCGCGATCGTCAAGGCTATCCCGATCTGCAACGGCCTCCGGAAGCGAAAGAAGTACAGCGTCACCACTATCTGCGAATAGAAAATGGGCCAACACACACAGGCATACAGCAAACCGAACGCCAAGCGTTCCGGCAGCCCGAGAGCATCGAAAGAACCAACCGGACCCACGAGCGCCAGGACCAAGACGAAGGCGCCACTCAAGGCTACGTTGACGCGGACCGTGTGCCCACTGAGCATTTCCCGGTAACCATGCGGCATCGATTCCTGTACATGCTTGCCGTTCCGCCGGCGCGTTGCTGTAGTCGGTGTCATCACTATTCCTGAGCACTTATCCTATCGGTACGTTCACGATCGTGCCGTGGACATGAACTCCGAGTGTTCCCTATCCGGCTGACTTCGTCAAGCAGCTTCGACTCGTGATCGCAGGGTGTCTTCATTCCAACAAGCGAGCAATCTCCGGAACACGGCATGGCATACGATGCCAGCCCACGTGTCCGTGAGCGACAGAAATTCGCGACAGTCTTGCGTAACGTTTCACTTCGAGACCGCCGCGGCGAACAATGAGCGCCTCCAAATCAAGTATTAGCTGCCATGGATTGTTGTCTGATCGTTCGCGTTTCAGCGTAAGCGCGCATTCATGTTCGCGATTCAGCGGTTCCGCGAACACATTATCGGACGTGAATCAGGACGATTCCCGGTTCGCGAATATTTGTCGGGTTTCACGAACTTAACGCCTTCTTCACGCACAGGATCGTTTGTCACTGACCGGAATTTTGTTAGCCTCGTGGCACGCGAGCAGGAAATGCGGTTGTCAATCGGACCGTAATAATCCATGTCGGGGCAGGAGGTTTAATGTACGACGTATACCGACATTCCCAATTTTGTACTGATAGGGCGCGCAGTGCGGCTGTGCGCCATCGCGACGGGCTTAATCTCACAATGCGGAGGGATAACATGAAGGAATGGGGCGCAATCAAACGAATTGCGCTGCTGATGATGGTCGCGGCCCTGGGGTTCGCGATGGTGGCTTGCCAGGGCGCCGTAGGGCCAACTGGCGAAGAGGGAGACCAGGGAGACCAGGGAGACACCGGTGATCCCGGCGAGTCCGGAGGGGTAGCACCGGCTCTCACCGCAGACGGCGTCAGAGCGCACGGCGCGTACACCCTTGAGGTGAGTGACGACACGTACGACTGGCACCAGGTCGATAGGTGGTTCTCTGACCCTGACGCCACCGCCGGGACCGCGCCGCTGCAGTTCAGCGTGACTTCGTCGAACGAGGAAGTCGCAACGGCAGAACTGGTACAGGTACAGGTTACCGAGGACGGCGTAACAAGCACTTACACTCACTTGTACGTGACCGCCGTGGCAAGTGGCAGAGCCGATGTCACGGTTACTGCGACGGACCCCGATGACCTGTCGGCCAGCGTCGTTCTGAGGCTCTTCGTCGTCGAGGCAGCGACCGGACCCACTATTGTCGGAACCATCGATGGCATAACGGTAGGCGCCGGCGAAACTACTTCGGTCAACGTTGGAGACAGCGTCGACGGTACGGATCTCACCTACAGCGCTCAGTCGTCCGACACCGACGTGGCGACCGTAGCTGTCGAAGGCAGCGTGGTGACCGTGACCGGTGTGGCCGACGGTACCGCAACGATTACCGTGACCGCGACCGATGCAAATGGAGAGTCGGTCGAGCTGTCGTTCGAGGTCACGGTCGGCGACGGAGACCAGGAAGAGACCACGGGTGCCAGCACCGACTGCGACACGCTCGACGTTGGTGACACCTGCAAGGTGATGGCTCCGGACGGCACCACCGTCAGGAGCGGGAACCAGAATCTGTTGACCGTAACGAAGAAGGACGGCTACTGGGAGGTTCTGGCCATAGCGAAGGGAGACGCCACCGTCGAAGTGCGCAACTCGGACACCAACGCATTGGTGGAGACATTCGAGATACACATCAACAACCGTGCTCCGAAGCGCAAGGGTGACAACCCCGGACTGCATCAGTTGGCGATGGCTTCCACGGCAGCGGCTACTCTGGAGACGCCGGATTACCCGGATGACGGAGCCGATCCGCTGTTCAAGGATGACGATGGCGATCCGATATTCGTGAACAGCCCCGAGGAACCGCTCTACAAGATCGTGGTGAGCAAGGCGGCTGACGCGGCGGCACTCAACCTCAACGACTACTTCACGGATCCCGACGGTGACGACATCAGGTTCACTGCCAAGTCGAGTCATCCCGATCGGGCTATCGTGGTAGGTTACAACGAGATCGCTGACGGGACTACCGAGGTGTTGATTGACGTGCTGCATAACACGGGGGATGTGGTTACCTTCACCTTCAGTGCAACGGACGACGATGACACTCGCGCACGTTCGGCCGATGACAACTCCTTGCTGTTGCGCGTGGAGTTGCGGCCGGTGCTCAGTTGGAGGTACGACGTGGGGCAGTTCGATGCGCCGCAGAACTTCAACTTCCACAATCCTAGGAACGTGGACTATCGCAGGAATGACCCTGACAACCACAACGACCCCGACCCGCCGAACCGGCGAGGCTGGCACCAGTTGGTGTTCACCGGAGACGCAAACGCCGAAGCCGGGTTCAAGTTTGCACAAGACATGGCCGGTGCGGACGGGGCCAACCACAACAAGATCTGCGGCGTCGGTCTGGCTACGCCGGTTCCCGCCGACAGGCTCGAAGAGGGAACCGCGGAAATGTCCTGCTACGTGGTTACTTCATCCGATCCGGAAACCGTGAAGATCGGACCTGCGGGCAAGGCGGGAACTCCGGGTATCGGTCTGCTGCAGGAAGATGGAAGCGGCACCGACCCCGGCACTCACACTATCAACTTCCAGGTTCTCAAGCCCGGTAACGTAACCATCACGGTTACCTACAAGGCTTGGGGGGCTGAAACCGCAGGTACGCCGCTGACCGAAAACAGCAAGGACCTTTCGGTTCGTGTCAACGAAGTGGATGAGCCGTAGGAGTTAGCAAAGCGTGAAAATCGGGGCCACCAGAGCAAGTGCGGTATGGTCTAGACCTCCTGCCCGCTCGCGTCTGGTGGCCCTTTTCTTTCTTGTGGCTGCCGGAGCGCTGTTGGTATCGTGCACAATCCCGCTATCAGCATCGGCATGAGGCACGGAGCCGCACAACTCAGGTAGATACGAGCACAAGCACACGACCATCAGCGGGACTGACTCGGGGAGGGTCCAGTATGATAAGCGGCCGTCACACCCTCGGGCCAGTCCCGTCTCATTCTCACCGCACCGTGCCTGGCCGCGGTAGTAGGAAACGGGAATGTTGAATACCACCCCCGACGTTGGCTACCTGGTCGCAGGGGCCATCGTGCTGCTGGGGATAGCCGCGGCCCTGCTTGAGGTCTACTGCTTCCGTATCAGGAAGCGGCGACGGCAGGGCCGCTAGCCGGCAAGATCCGGCGTTACGTGATGAAGATGTCGGGGCACCGTTGCTGTGGTGAGGGTACGTGAACGTAAGACCTTCTGCCCCTCCCCACGCCGCGGTGCCCCGCTGTGTTGTTCATCGCGCCATGTCAAGCCCCTGGAGTCGGAACAGGAGGCACGTGGCGGCGGAGGGACGTGAACTCAAGAACCCTTCTGCCCCTTCCTTCCGCCACGGTGCCCCGCCTCGTGGCAATCCTTCCACGCCAGGCCGCCGGCGGAGGGCGGCTGTCAACCGCACTCGTCCGTTGCTGCCCGCGTGCCACGACGCTGTCCACCAACCTAATCCTTATTCGGCGTGGACGTCCAGGGGCAAGAACTCCCTCGCCGTACGCGGCAGTGCTGTCAGGTACGCTGCAGCTTGAATCCGATTGATCGGCGCATGGATCGGCGCAAATCTGACCGCGCACGGTCTGGCGCGGACGGCGGTAACGGTATGGCGTCCCGCTTCGACCGTGGCAAATGCGGCAGTGCGTACCCGGAGCCATGGAGGCGGCGACCACATGGCTATTGGTTCGGGCATGGCGGCCGCTGACAACGCGACCTGGCGGGCGATGCGGTCCATCGCTGCGATACCCGATGCCGCGTGGTCGCCTCGAGAGGGCGGTTGTTCCGAGACGGCTTACCATCGCTGGGTGCTCATGATGTACGTGCATACGGATCCCGGCGGCCGCGTTCAGTTTTGGCGATGTATCCGTTGCGGGAAACGCAAGTTGCAGGTGCTGGACTCCGGTGCGACCGTCTACGCCGACAGCGCCGGGCAGCACGGCCTGGAAGAAGCGAGTGGCGCTGTGACGAAGGGCATCCGCTGAGGCTCGGCGCCCGCGAGCCGGACTGCGCGGGCGGCTCGGGGGTTTGTCCCGTGTCTGTTATGCTGTGGGATGTGGCGGAAGCAGGTTTTGGTGGGCGGCGCATGGGTCCGGAGGCGCTGGTGGTGGAGACGTTTGCGATCGGGAGCCTGGGGTGCAACTGCTCGCTGGTGTATGAGCGGGACAGCCGCCGGGCGATCGTGATCGATCCGGGCGACGACCCGGAGGCGCTGCTGCAGGCGGTGGGCGAGCGCGGCCTGAAGGTGACGCAGCTCCTGCACACCCATGCCCACTTCGACCACATCGGCGGATCCGACGCGGTCAAGCGCCGGCTCGGAGTGCCGATCCTGCTGCACCGGGACGACGAGGAGTTGTACCGGCGGTTGCAGGAGCAGGGCCTGCTGTTCGGGATTCCGGTGCAGCCGCCGGGCGAAGTGGATCAGTTCATCGAGGAGGGCTTCGAGGTGGCGCTCGGCGGGCGCAAGCTGCTCACCACCATCCACACCCCCGGCCACTCTCCCGGGTCATGCTGTTTCTATACCGAGGTGACCGGGGAGCCGCTGTTGTTCGCGGGCGATACGCTGTTTCGCCAGTCGGTGGGCCGCACCGATCTGCCGGGAGGCGATGCGTACGCGCTGATCAGGTCGATCAAGCAGCGCCTGTTCGAGTTGCCCGGCGAGTCGTACGTGGTACCGGGACACGGCGAGCACACCACCCTGCACGCCGAACAGCGCCACAACCCCTTCCTGTAGCACTTACCTGGTCAGCCGCGGGCGTCGAACTCGCGGTCGAGTTGTTCCTTGGCCTGCAGGCGGTCCAGTGCGTGCTGTACCTGTTCCAGCTCGTCGAGTTCAAGGTCGCCGCCGGCGGCGTCCAGGCGGTGCAGTTCCGCCTCCACCCGGGGGTCGGCGCACGGGACCAACTCCGCGGCGGCGATGCTGCTGAGGGTGGCGTGCGCCTGCTCCGCGATGGTGCGTTCGATGAGCCGGTCGCACGCGGCCAGCCAGCGCTGGAGTTGCTGCACGGTGTGTCGGCCCAACTCCGGCGTGTCCAGGCCGGCGCCGCGCCACGCGGACAGTAGTCGGTGGCCGCGCTGCCGGTGGCGGTGGATCTCGTCCAGGCGCTCGCGTGGGCTCGCATGCGGACCGCCGTCCGGTTGCGGCTGCGGCAGCAGCGGCTCCAGCCCGTTGCGCCAGCGGATCAGTTCCAGCTTGGCCAGCTCCGCGGTATAGCGGCGCACGGCGCGGTTGACGGCGCCTTCCGCCTTGCGCAGGACGGTCAGGAGTTGACTGCCGGCTACCGTGGAGGCCTCAGCGCGCAGGCGGCCGAGCAGGTCGCGCACCTGCCGCTTGGTCTGCAGGATCTCGGCCAGCCTGCCGGCCAGCCGCAACTCGCTGGTCTGCAGGGAGGGAGAGCGGCGGCGCCCCTGCAGGATGGCGGAGACCTCGGCGAACAGGCCCAGTCCCCAGGCCAGACCGGTAGCACCGCCGGCGATGCAGCCATACACGAGCAGGCTGGATTCGGGACGGTAGAACACGCTGCCGCCGAGTACGCCGCCGAGCATGGTGGTGAACACCAGCCAGGCGGAACGCTGGCCGCGCCCCGACTGAAAGGGCCGGTAGACGCCGCAGTTGATACAGAACCGTTCGTCGCGGGTCACCCAGTAGCTGCAGCTGCGACATTGCCGGTACCGCATCATCTCGCCATCCTCTTGGGTCTGCCCAGTATAGGGCAGGACAAGCGCTTCCTCAACCTCGCGCATTGCCTGCGAACGTCGCCAACACAACCTGCCCGAGCCGGCGCCGAGTGTGGTCCAATCAAGCTGAAGAGCAATTGCCCGCACCCGCCTGATGCGGCAAACTAAGTTCGTCGATGCGTCGTATAGCCGTTATTCTCTTCGTTGCCGTCTCCGGCGTGACCTTCGCCGAAGGACCCGGCGTCGCACTCGGCTACCAGTTTGTCCCCCTCCTGCCGGTCGGGCTATCGCTGTCGCTGCTCGACACGTTCGGGCTCTTCGGTGTCGAGGCCGCAATCAACGCGGGCGGCAGCCGTAGTGACCGGGAGCGGGCGGCCCGATTCTCGGGCTCGCTCGGCGCCAACGTAGCCACCCCGATCGATCTCTACCCAAGCCTGGCCATCAGCTTCCAGAACAATCGCCGGTGGCGCGGGGATGACCTGATCGAGCGACGGACGGTGTGGGGATTGGACGTGAAGCTTACCGGCTACGTGTACTCCTGGATCGGAATCACCGTCGGCTACCGCGCACCATTCGGCGAACCGCTCGACGGCTCCCTGGTCCTCGGCGCCTCCCTGGTTTTGCTGCGCCAGGAATCCCGTCAGACTGCGGCCTGCAACCGACCATGCTGAAGTCCTACAAGTCGCCGACGCGGTTGCCCGTTGTCGGTGTTTCCGAAGACAAGCAACGTCGCCCTGTAGCGCTCCAGCGGTCACCGCCAGGGCGGCGGCCCGCGGTCACCGGATGGCTGCCGGACCGCCGCCGGAGAGTAGCGGGAGCGCAGCGTTACCGCACCGCCGTCGCACATGCTGCTGGTGCACGGCTCGTCGCACTGGTGTCCGCTCCCGCCTCTCCTTTGGTGGATTGCAAAGGTGCCACCGGCGTCCCATTTGGCGAATTGACGAATATGACACTGTATTCACGAATTACCCAGCTCCAGCCCCGCGGCGGTGCCTGTACCATGGTGTTCTCAAACGCGCCGCCGGGGTGTATCTCGCTGCCAGGATACCCACTACTTCGACATGGCCCCCCAGCGGACCTATTTCCCTCTGCTGTATAGGTGTTCCAAGCTCGCAAACCCGGCTTCAGCGCTACGAATGGAGTATGGGTAGGTACAGGCATCGTTAGCCGGGGCATTGTACTTTGTGTCCACAAACCGGTCCGGGGCCCGGCTGCGCTTCCCGTACGTGAATACGTGAAACTGCACGACGGTCGTTCGTGAATTCGCTTAATGAACGTTCGAATTCGCCGGCGTTTGGGGTCGATGCAGTTGATTTCGCGAAGCGGGTGCGTCACGATAGTGCGCGAGTGGTGGGACTCAAGCTGCACGACGTGAATTCGCCTGCAGGCGGCGCGATGCGATCGGTGTACAAGGAGATGCTGAGCCGTCCAGCGATCCTGGTCGCCATCGTCATGGTGGCGGTGGCCGTGGCGGCGTTCGCGGTGCTCGGGCCGATGGGGACGTATGACGCGCTTACCGCGGGGCAGCGCTTGGCATTCGGTGCATTGTACGCCGTTATCGGCTGGCCTCTCGGTTATGCGGCAGTCGTGGTGGCGGCATACTTCTTGCGCCGGCAATCTGCGCTGACCATGGCCCTGGCGCTGACGGCGGTGGCGCTATTCGTGTCCTTGCCATGCACTGCGGTCGTGCACACGGTAGAAACACTGGCGCACCCGCACTATTCGGCGTCCGCCGGCCTGACGCGGTTATACATTCAGGTGGCAACGGTAGCGGTGGTGTACGACCTTCTGTTTCTGTACTTGGTGTACGTGCGCACCAGGCACGGCCACGCGCTCGCGTCCGCTCGAGTTTCCAACACCAACAGCGCCGTCACGGCTGCCCCTCACGCCGGCGAGCTGGTCGATCAGGCCGGGGCTGGCGCCGAGACATCCCCGGAGTTCGCCTCCACCACGACCGGAGGTGCGAGCAAGACCTCCGACGCTGGGGGTGCCGCGACCGGTGCACGCCGCGAACCGGACGGGGCACCCGCTCAAGAGTCCCAGAAGCCGGGGCGCACGTCGCGGGAATCCGACGGTACGCAAGACGACCGGGACGAAAGAGTGGCGGCGTCGCCGCTTGCCGAGTTTGGCAGCGAAGTAATCTTCCTCAAGAGTGAGGATCACTACATCCACGTGCGCACCTCGACGGATTCGGCGCTGATCAAGATGCGGTTCGCGGAGGCCATCGCCGAGCTCGGCGGTGCGGGTATCCAGGTGCACCGCTCCTACTGGGTTGCTTTCCACCACATGAGGGGATTGACGAAGCGCGACCGCAAGCTGATGTTGCGGCTGAGCGGCGACCACCTCGTGCCGATCAGTGCCCGCCACCGAGTCGCGGTTCAAACGGTATTGCAGTCGCCGGAACAGAACGTGAGTTCGTCAGATTAGCGATCAGGAGAAGCGAATTCGCGAATTTGCGGTTATCGATGCAAGCGAAAGCGCCTCACCGTTGGGACATCACCCAAATTGCGGCAGTTCGGTGCCGATAATGTCGGCATGATGAGCGACAATGTTTGTTGCGGACTTGTTTGTTGCGGACTTCGTTGCGGATTGCTGATTCCGGTTCTGATTGTGTTCGGCGCGGCGTTCGGCGAGACGCAGACCCTCGACTGCGTTCCGGATTGCCGCGGGGCAGACTTGGCGAACGCAAGCCTGGCGAACCTGAACCTGAACCGTGTTGACCTGGTCAATGCCGACCTTACTGACGCCGATCTGACGGGGGTGTCGCTGGTGGGAGCCGACCTGACCGGTGCTTCGCTGTTCTGCGCGACTCTGGTCGACGTCGACCTCACCGCCGCAACGCTGACCCGTGCCGACCTGCGGAAGGTGGACCTCTCCGGCAAGGGCGGCCCGCCTGCTACCCTGATTCGTGCCGATCTCACGGGCGCTGACCTCAGCCATGCGAATCTCAACGGCGCCGATCTCAGAGGAGCGAACTTGAGCTACGTGAACCTGGCCGACGCATATCTCGGCAGCGCAATCCTGAACGGCGCGACCATGATAGACACGATTGGCTGCGACGACAGCAGGCGGCTTCCCGGCTGCTACCTGGGCTCATGAGTGCGTTCGTGTGTTGACCAACGGACCGGCGCAAGACAGAAAAAGCCGCCGGGGTTGACGATAACCGGCTTGTGCAACAACCCGGGGGCCCCGGCGGCAATTTTTGTTCTCCTGCAGCCAATCGCTGAATCTGGTAGATTCGAGCGATCGCCGCAGCAAAGATAGCAACCCTCCCGTGACATATTGGGGAAAGTTCGTGAATGCTGCGGTTTTTTCGTGAATTCGTCGAATTGTCCCGTTGCGGCAGAGTACGGACGCCAAGTCTCGCTTGCACCTTGACGAAATCACGCCGGGCCGGCCTTCACTCGGTCAGGCGTGCGGCGCTTCGCGGCGCGCGTGGCCTCGCAGCGGTCGACCTTGGTCGACCTGGTCGAAATGCGCGAAACGGGGAGAGCGCGAGGACCATGCGTACCAGATCTGCGCGGCGCGAAATCCCCGGCGTGGCATGGATCCGCTCAAGCAGCTCTCGGACGGTGCTCGGGGCACGGTGCGAGGCGGCCGCGACGGGCCGTATGTGAGGCCATCGGCAAGTGCCGCCGCGATCCGGCTCACCGCGGGCGTCAGGCCGAGGGCCGTCGCTACGTGGTCCGGGTCGACTGTCGCTCGCGCCGCCGGGTCCCCGATCAGCACGAGCGCCGCGCCGTGCCCGATGCCGAGACCCGCGGCTCCGGCGTCCGCGGGGGTAACGCGCAGCGCCAGCGGCGTCGGCCCCCGCCGGCACCCGCACGATGCGGGGCGTGCGCCCGCGCGCGCCGGGCTGCTATGCCTTCGGGTCAACCTTTTGTATACTATTGGCAGTTAACGGTTTTTCGCACGGCCCCACCTTGCGGGCCCTTGACCTCATCTATCTGTACTTCTATGACTTTCCACGAGCTCGATCTTGATCCGAAGCTCCTGCAGGCGATTGACGAACTGGGATTCACCCATTGTACACCGGTGCAGGAGCAGACCTTCGTTTACAGTCTTATCGGTGCCGACGTAGCGGTCCAGTCCCAGACCGGCACCGGCAAGACCGCCGCATTTCTGATCAGCATATTCCAGTTGTTCCTGGAGCAGCGCAGCCTCGATGACTGCATCGCATTGGTGGTCGCCCCCACCCGCGAACTCGCCGACCAGATCGAAGACGACGCGCGCCTGCTCGGCAAGCACCTCGACTTTCCCATCGCCAGCTTCTACGGCGGCGTGGGCTACGCCAAGCAGGAGCGGGCACTGCAGGAGGGTGTGCGTCTGGCGATCGGCACGCCCGGGCGCCTGCTGGACTTCACCGAGCAGCGCAAGCTGGACCTGCGCAAGGTGGGCATCCTGGTGATCGACGAGGCCGACCGCATGTTCGACATGGGATTCATCCCCGACCTGCGCCGGTTGATCCGGCAGATGCCGGGGCGGGACGAGCGCGTCACCATGTTGTATAGCGCCACCCTGTCGACGCGCGTCAAGACCCTGGCGTTCGATTACATGCGCAGCCCTGCGGAGATCACCATAACCCCGGAGCGGGTCACCGTCGACGAGATCTCGCAGGAGTTGTACCACGTCTCCCGCGAGCGCAAATTCAGCCTGTTGCTCGGCCTGATGGCGCGCGATCAGCCCGACAACGCGCTGATCTTCACCAATACCAAGCAGGCGGCGTACGAACTCGCCACCCGCATGCAGCGCAATGGCCTCGGCTGCGAGTACATCATCGGCGACCTGCCGCAGAGCAAGCGGCAGAGCCTGATCGACCAGTTGAAGGCGGGCGAACTGCGTTACCTGGTGGCGACCGACGTGGCGGCGCGCGGCTTGCACATCGACGGACTCGACCTGGTGGTCAACTATGAGCTGCCGGAGCACAGCGAGAACTACGTACACCGAATCGGGCGCACCGCACGCGCGGGGCGCAGCGGCAAGGCGGTCGCCCTGGCGTGCGAGGAGTGGGTGTTCGCGCTGCAGGGGATCGAGGAGTTCATCCGCAATCCGATACCGGTGTCCAAGGCCACCGACGACCTCTACCTGGAGGACATCACCGGCGGCGCGCGGCTCGGACACTACCTCGGAGGGCGCGCACGCGACGACCGTCGCCGTTCCGGCGCCGGCCGCGGCACCGAGCGCCGTGCTGCCGCACGCGGCGCCGGAGAC
>JAPPGB010000152.1 GCA_028821475.1 Spirochaetaceae bacterium | reverse complement strand
CCCCGCTGGCGGCGCTGCGGGCGGTCCGCGCCGCCGCCGGCAAGCCGCTGGCCGCTGGCCTGGCGCTGGAGCGGGAGGCGTTTGCCGAGTGCCTGGCGAGCGACGCGGGGCGCAACCTGATGACTCTGTTCTTCAGCCGCAACGTGCTGCGCCGCGAGCGGTTCGGACTGCACGACGCGCGGCCGCGGCCGGTGGCGCGCGCCGCGGTGCTGGGCGCCGGCGTGATGGGCGGCGGCATCGCCTGGGCGCTGAGCAACGCCGGCCTGCCGGTGGCGTTGAAGGACGTGGCCGCGGAACCGCTGCAGCGCGGCGCCGACGCGGCCGCCGGCGTCTACCGCCGCCGGGTGGCGCGCGCCCGGTTGACCGATGCCGAGGCCGCTGCCCGGCAGCGCCTGATCGTCCCCACCACCGCGTACGGCGCGGAGTTCGCATCGGTGGACCTTGTGGTAGAGGCGGTGAGCGAGGACGAGGCGCTCAAGATGGGCGTTCTGGCCGAGCTGGAGGAACAGGTCGGGCCGGATACCGTGATCGCCTCCAACACGTCGTCGCTGCCGCTGGAGCGGTTGGCGGCGGCGTTGCGGCGGCCGGAGCGGTTCCTGGCCATGCACTTCTTCAACCCGGTCGACCGCATGCCACTGGTCGAGATCGCCGCAGCGCCCGCCACCGGGCGCGACGCGCTGGCCGGCGCGGTGGAACTGGCGCGGCGCCTGCGCAAGACCCCGGTCGTGGTGCGCAACCGGCCCGGATTCCTGGTCAACCGCATTCTCTTTCCCTACCTCATGGAGGCGGCGCGCGTCCTGGAGGATGGCGGCGACTGGCAGGCGCTGGACCGCGAGCTGACCGCGTGGGGGATGCCGATGGGGCCGTTCCGGCTGATGGACGAGATCGGGCTCGACGTGACGGTCAACATCGCCCGTTCGCTGGCCGCCTCCTTCGACGAGCGCATGGCCCCGCCGCCGTACCTGCGCCGGCTCCTGGAACAGGGCGCCGTGGGCCGCAAGGGTGGCGCGGGAACCGGCTTCTACCGCTACGCCGGCCGCGAAGCGGTACCCGACCACCACTCCGTCGCGGCCGCCGTGACGCAGGCTGCCTCGCCGGCGGGGATGGCCGGCGCCGGTCCACCCGGCGAGCCGCCGCCCAACGGCCCCGGTGAGGTGGCGCGTGCCACGGCTGCGGGCCCGGCCGCGAGTGGTGTCCGCCGCACGGCAGCGCCTCGCGGCAGCGCTGGCGGGACGGCACCCGCGGCGGATGCAGGCGCAGCCTCGGGCGGCTTGCGCCCTGCGGCCCGGCATAGCGTCAGCGGCGGCGGGACGGCGCGGGCGTTGACCGTGGGTGCTGCCCCGGGCGGCTCACGCCGCGCGGCAGAGCCGCCGGACGGCGCCGACGCGGTGGGGCGCTGCCTGGCCATGCTGGTGAACGAGGCGGCACGTTGCATGACGGAGCGGATCGTGGACCAGCCGTTGTACCTCGACTTGGCGCTGCTGCTCGGCATCGGCTTTCCCGACCACCGCGGCGGCGTGTTGCGCTACGCCGACCAGTACGGCTTGCCCCGGTTGGTGGCACAGATGGAGAAGTTCCAGGAACGCCACGGCGCGCGGTTCCGGCCCTGCACCGAGCTGAGCGTGCGCGCCGCCGGCGGGACCGCGTTCTACGGAGCCGGAGAGTGACCTCGCTCGGGAACGCTACCGGCGTTGGTCAATCCAACGCATGATGTGCCCGCTGATATCCGCAACCGCCTGAGCGATTGCCGTGTGCTCGCGATCCAAGTCCTGGTATGCAATCCTGGCTCCGGGTTCCGGCATTGTGACGCCGTCAACAGCAACCGACCGGGATAGCCATTCGCCGTCCAAGGTCCACCAGATCGCAAGTGCCACGTCGAACCCGGCATTTCCCTTGCCGGTGTAGTCTCGCAGCGTGTAGATGTGCTTTAGCCGCAACGGTCTGTCACCGCTCAACTCGAACCCGTCAGACACTATGTACTCTGCCTTCGTCCGCTCCCAGTGGCGCGCCTCCAGAAGTGAGCTGGAGTTGGTTTCGCCACCGTCAAACGTCACGGAGGAGATCTGAGTGGCCGTGCGAAAAAGGGCGTCGGCCAACGGTCGAAGCGTCGTCTGCAGCCCATCCAGCATGGGCCGTATGTGTCTCGTGTATGCGATGTCCAAAGCTCTTGCGTCGGCATCCTCGGGAACCTGGCCTTTGCGCGTCTCTACGAATGCCGCGAGGTCCTCGTTGATTTCCAGCATATCCAGGGCACCGCCCAAGCCGGCCAGAGTTACCACTTCGCTGTCACTTCGGGACTGGTTCGTGTCGCCGCCGTACACGACGGTTTTGGAGTTAATGTCCGGCACCACTTCAGCCACCCGATGCAGGGAGCGGAAGTAGTCCGAGCCGATGGTGGCGCCCGACTTCACTTCAAAGGCCGCAAAGCCGGAGCCGTGCGGATAGAGCAGATCGCACTCCAAGCCTTTCGAATCTCGGAAGAAGGAGAGGTTGGCTTGGTTTCCACGATTGAAGCGATGTTTGAGTGCTTCAACCACCACCGCGTTCTCGAACAGAGCGCCGCGCAGCGGATGGGTTGCTACCTGTTTGGCAGATTCGATGCCGATCAGATAGGCCGCCAGTCCAACATCGCAGAAGTAGAACTTGGGCGACTTGACCAGCCGCTTCCTGATATTGGCATAGTAGGGAGGCAGTTGAAAGATGATGTAGCTCGCTTCCAGCACCGTCAGCCACGCCCGCACCGTGGTGTGGGACACGCCGGCATCTGCTCCCAGGGAGCTGAGATTGACCAACTGGCCGACTCTGCCCGCGCAGAGCCGCACGAAGCGCCGAAAATTGGATAAATTGCTGATCTCCCCCAAACGACGCACATCGCGCTCAACATACGTCTCGAAGTAGTCGCCCAGCGCCTGCGTCGGATTGAGATCCTGATCGATGATGCGAGGATAGAAGCCGGAATACAGGATGTCGTCTACCGCGTCGCTGACCGCGGCCAGTTGCCGTTCCGCCAGGGAAAAGGGCAACAGGCGGAGCAAAGCCGTTCTGCCGGCCAGGGACTGGCCGATCGCATCCGAGAGCCGGAACTGCTCGCTGCCGGTCAACACGAACAAACCATTCTGACCTCGCTCGTCGGCCACCACCTGCAGGTATGACAACAGCGCGGGAACATGCTGAACCTCATCGATGATGGCACCGTCGTCGAACTGAGCCAGAAAGCCCCTAGGGTCAGACTCGGCGAAGTCACGCTGGTCAGGAGCCTCCAGATTGGCGTAGTCCAGCTCGGGGAAGGCCGCGCGACAGAGGGTAGTCTTGCCGGACTGACGTGGCCCCGTCACCGTGACGAAGGGATACTGTTGGAACAGCGTCGTGAGCCGAGGCGTGATTTCTCGCTCTATCACGGAACCACTGTAGCATTGTATTGGAACATATTGCAAGTGATGGTTTCAATATGTACGACATACTTCTTCGCGCGCTGCGAGCGACCGTCGATGATGTGCGCGGAGTTGTCGATCGGACAGGCCGGTGCGCGGGACTGCGCGCGGCATCCGGTTGACTGCCGGCCGTGGCGGCGCTCACAATGCCGCTCCGGGTGGCGGCCGACCCGCGGAACGGCGCTTGCGAGCCGGCCAGTGACCGCGCGCAACGACGCGCAGCGCCATGCAAAGGAGGCGCAGCGAGCATGATCGAGATCCGCGGCACGGAGCAATTCGCCTGTGACGGCGACTTGGTGCGCGCCGGGCTGGGCGACCTGGAGCAGGTGGCGGCGGCGCTGCCCGGCCTGACCCGCATCGAACGCAATGACGGCGATACCGTAGTGTGCCGGGTGCGGCCCGGCTTGGCTTTTCTCAGCGGCTCGCTGCGGACCGCGATCACGCGCCGGGAGGAGGCCGGTCCAGCGGCGCTCGGCTACCGGATCGACAGCAGGGGCATCGGCGCCGGCGCGGTCGTGAATGCGCACATTCGCTGCCTGCCGGACGGCGGGGGCCGCAGCCGGGTGGAGTGGCAGGTACGGGTGGAGGAGTTGAGCGGCCTGCTGAAGCCGGTCGGCGCCAGCCTGATCGAGGCGGCGATGGGGAGGGTGGCCGCGGCTACCTGGGAGGGGCTGCACGCCCGGCTCGACGCCTGACGCCGGCGCCTCCGAGCCCACCACAGCCGAGGAAACAGCACACAGGAGTGAACCAGTGCCATCGAACGAAGAAGTCCAATTGGCCCGCGATCGCGCCATCCCCGTGCTCGACGCATGGATGGTCGCGTTCAACGCGCTCGACCTGGAGGCGTGGAAGGCCACCATGCAATACCCGCACTACCGTCTTGCGTCCGGCAGGATGCATACATGGGAAGACTCGGACATGGACGACGCCTACATGGAGCGCGTGCGGGCAGGACTGGGTGCAATCGGGTGGCACCACAGCGTCTGGACCCGGCGTGAGATCGTGCACTGCTCCGACCGGAAGATCCACGTCGACACCCAGTTCACCAGGTATCGGGAAGATGGATCGGTCATTGCGGTTCACGACTCGCTCTATGTCCTCACTTGGGAAAACGACAAATGGGGCGTCAAGCTGCGCTCCAGCTTCGCCAGATAGATCCGCCGGGCGAGGCAGGCGCGCGGCAGCAACGTCGGAAAGCCCGGGGCGCGGTGTTCGCTTGACCGGCGGCCGCGACGGCGGTCAAAATGGCGCTCAGGGGGTGCGGCTGCTACCATGCGCTACCGTCTTGAGGATCTCGGCAAGGGCGTCACGGTACCTTGCATCGACCTGGTCCTGACCGGCTCACCGGATACGCCGGCGCGGCGCGAACTGGCGGCCGGCATCTACGAGGTGGTGGACCGGGAAGGCGGGTTGCTGATCCGCCGGACCGGCATCGGCGGCACCGGCCAGTACGGAGCGTTCCTGGCATCAATCGACTTCCACCACCACTCGTACGTCGGCGGCACCACGCCCAGGAGCGAGCGCGGCAACGGCGTGTACACCGCCACCGAGCTGCCGCCGGCGGTCACCCTGCACAGCCACCAGGAGATGTCCTACCTCGACTCGGTGCCCGACTACGTCTCCTTCTACTGCGAGCGGCCGCCGGACCGCGGGCAGAAGACCAACCTGTTCGTCGACATGCGTGTCTTTGACGCGCATCTGCCGGAGGAGTTCAAGGAGCGCTACCGCGGCCGCCGGGCACGCCTGCAGCGCACGCTGGCCAGCAACGATCCCGGTCCAACGGTACCCGGCAGGAAGTACTGGCAGGAATCACTCGGCACCACCGACCGCGGCGAGGCGGAGGCCATCGCCGACGAGCACGGCTGGGACCTCACCTGGAAGGCTGACGGGTCGCTGGTGATCCGTCAGGAGCCGGCCCGGTTCTTTCGTCCGCATCCCATTCACGGCGAGCTGTGGTGCACGCAGGCGATGCTCATCAACCCGGTCACCCGCCTGCGCGACGCGCAGCGGGATGGCCGCCACCAGGACGCGGCCCAGGTCGAACGGCAACGCGCCGCCGACCCGGACAGCCTGGACCAGATGTTCCTGGAGGACGGCAGCCGCATCCCGGACGCCGACGTGCACCTGTGGTTCGACCTGATGATGGAACACGAGACCCGATTCGCGCTGCAGCGCGGCGACGTCCTGGTCCTGGACAACATGCTCATCGGCCACGGACGCAGCTCCTTCGAAGGGCCGCGTCGAATGTTCGCGGCGCTCGGCAGCCGCCGCGCTGCGTAACCCCGTCGAAGGCGGCTCGGGGTCAGTTGTCTCGCCGTCCTGAATCGCGCGGAAAAAAACTACGCTCGCCGTGTGATGGAGTCAGGTCGCGCCGGCTGGAGCGTTGTGCGGCTGGGCGAGCAGGTCTTCGAGGAAGCACATGGTCTTCAGAACGCCGACGTCGTCGCGCTGGTTGCCGATGATCTGCAGGCCGACCGGCAGGCCGAGTCGGGTTTTGCCGACGCACACGGTACCCGCCGGGTTGCGCGTCATGTTGATCCCGTACGTGAAAGCGACCCAGCCGTCCGTCTGTGTGCCGTTGATCGTGCCGGAGGAAGAACCGGCCTTGGGGGTCTGGCCGCACGTGGTCGGCGTGAGGATGTAGTCTCCCGCCTGGAACGCGTCGACCAGCCTGAGATTCAGATAGTGGCAGGCATCGATCGCGCGGGCGTAATCGACTCCGCTGACGCTGTCCATGCCGTGCTCGATCTGGGGCCTGAGCCCCTCATCGATCTGCTCCCACTGCGGCGTGCCGCGCAGGTCACCCTGAACGCGCGCCCGCGATGCGGACCAGAACTGGTACCACGGTCCGCGCGGGTCCTCTTCCCAGATCGTCTCCCGCACGACCACGTCGACGCCTGCGTCTCGGAGCGCCGCGATGGCCGCTTCGCAATGCTGCATGATCTCCGAGTCGACCGTGGCGAATCCCATCGTCGGCGACCACACGACGCGCCGCGGCCTGTTGTCCCGGTTCAATGCGGCACGCCACGATTCGGCCGGCTTCGGCAGCGAAAAGATGTCGGTCGGTTCATGCTCCAGGACGGCATCGAGCGCATAGGCGACGTCCCGAACCCGAAGCGCCATCGGCCCCTTCACGGTCAGGATCCCCGATCCGGGTGGGGACGGACCCCCGGCCGGAACCCGCCCCTGGCTGGCCTTGATGCCGCTGAATCCGCACACCGACGCGGGAATGCGAATGGAACCTCCGCCGTCCGATCCGGTGCCCAGCGGAATCATGCCGGAGGCGAGCGCCGCCGCGGTGCCACCGGATGAACCGCCCGGGCTGTAATCCAGGTTCCAGGGGTTGCGCGTCGCCCCGAACGGCCGGTTGTCGGTCACTCCCTTGAAACCGAACTCGGGCGTGTTGGTCTTGCCCAGGATCACGCAACCAGCCTCGCGCAGCAGCGCGACCAGCACCGAGTCGTGTGGTGCGGGTGCGTCGCCGGCGTGCAGTTCGGCGCCGAAGGTGGTGACGAACCCGCGCGCATCCTCGAGGTCCTTGACGCCGATCGGAATGCCGGCCAGCGGCCCTACCGGATCACCGTGCTTCAGGCGCGCATCAATGGCGTCGGCCTGCGCCAGGGCATCCTCGAAGTTCACCGCGCAAAACGCGTTCAGCCGCGTGTTCAACGACTCTATGTTGGCGATCGCGGCTTGCGTCAGGTCACGAGCTGACACCCGCCGCGAAAACACGGCACCGACGAGTTCTTCAACCGTCGTCTCACGAAAGTCCATGCCGAAGCAGCCTCCGGCTTCCCGGCGGCCCTGTCAACACACGCGGCGTTCACTATCGTTCACTTCACGACGGAGGCTACGCACGGCATAACCACCGTGGTGGTGCTCGCCGTTTCGTTCGCCTGGCAGGTGATGTAGCGGGCGAGGTCAGCCGCCGTGGTCGTGCGATCGGCGGAGCGTGGCGAGGAAATCGGCCTCATCCGTGCAGCCGAGCGCCGCCGCCAGCAGCGCTTCCTCGGTCGCCGCAGCGAGCGCCTCCGCTTCGGCGGCGAACCCCGCCGACACCTCAAATCCCCGTGACCGGAGAATCTGGCGGACCATCCGTAAGCGACTTTCCGCAAGGCCGCGCTCGAACCCCTGGCGCCGTTGCGAGCGTAGCAGCGGGTCGTCGTCCGGGCCGGTACCTTCGCGCGCGCTCAGTGCCGCTGCCACGCGTTCCACCGCCGCGCTCGTCTGCGCCGACGGCACCGGTTCGTTCAGTGCCAGGTGAATCTCTTCGGCCCGCCAGCCGGGAAACGCCCGGCTCTCGGCCGCAACCCGGAACCGGCCGTGCTCCCGCAGGTGAATCGTCAGCCCCGGGCGGCGCCGGTGCGGGCGGCGCGGCGACGGCGCGTCCGGCACCTCCACCCACACTTCCGGGAATCCCCACGATTCGTACAGCGCGAGCTTGCCGCGGTGGACGTCGGTGGTGTGATCCACCTCCAGCACCACGTCGGGAAAGTCGTCCTCGCCCACCACCATGGCGGCCCCCGGCAGCTTGGCCTGCGCCGGATGCAGGTACACCGACTCGTCGGCCTGCATGATGCGCCGCGGTTCGCCGTCGGGGTCGCGCAGCAGCAGGTCGGTCGAGCCGTACGATTCAATCGGCGAGCCGCGCACTTCGGCGATGCGCTCGGCCAGGCGCGTCAGGAGGCGCGACGGCCGCTCGTGGTAGGCGGTGGCGGGCTCGCTGATCCAGGCGGTCTCGGTGGCCGCATCCCAATACTCGAGCCGCCCCTCGAAGCGTTCGACCTCGGTGCGCGGCAGGTGCACCGGCTTGCAGCCCGGGAACGCCGGCGGCTGGGCGGGCTGGACGGGCGCGGGTTGCGCTGCTTGGTAGCGCCCGGTGGGCGGTGCTTTGGTGCTGGCCATGGCGCCAGCGTAGCCCATCTCGCGCGGACATGCAAACCGGACGTTCCAGATCCGCAGAGCCGGGAACGATCGTAACAACGTGAGATTGACAGTGTGCGGCGGGCATTGTATAGTACTGTGATCAGGAATTCTTGCCTCATGCCGACGACGCTCGACCATAGCATTCAGCGCAGTCACCGGTTGACGCAGATGGGGGGGGGGGGGGGGGGGGGGGGGGGGGGGGGGGGGGGGGGGGGGGGGGG
>JAPPGB010000151.1 GCA_028821475.1 Spirochaetaceae bacterium | reverse complement strand
GCTCCCGGCGGCGGGAGCCGTACCGCAGGCTCCGGTGCCGCGGCTCGCCCGGCACAGGCGGCAGAAGTGCAAGCCGCCGCGCCGCCGGCGGTCAGGTCGCGGACGGTCCGGTACACGTCAGCGGAGCCGGAGGCGGGCACCGGCGTGCCGCCCGTTGCGGCGGCATCCAGCCGTCCCGCCGCCGCGGCGGCACCCACAACGGCGCTGCCCGCGGGCAAGTTGATCCGGGTCACCGCGCAGCCCGCGACGCGCCCGCTGTTGGCGACCGACCGGGTGTTCGTGCCCGCCGAGCCGGACGCCCGAGATACCCGGCCGTCGCCGTCGGCCCGGTCGACACCGGTCGCCGACCGCGGCGCGCCCGACCGCTCCTCCGCGGCCGCGGCCGCGGCCGCGCCGCAGTCGCCGCCGGCGTCCGCCGTGCGCGTCTCCTCGTTGCCCGATCCGGCCGCGTTCGTCGTTCAGGTCGGTGCCTACGTCGACCCGGACAACGCGCTCGAGATGGAGTTGCGACTGCGCCAGGCGGGGTTTCCGGCGACCGCCCGCTCGTACCGTCACCGGGATGGTTCCATCGTGCATCGGGTGGGAGTAGGCGGAAACCTGACGCGCGCGAAGGTCGAGCAATTGCTCGCTCGGCTGCAGGATGCCGGATTCGAGGCCTACATCAGCCGGCGCGACGTGGTGTCTTATCTGCCGCCGGCGCCGCGCAGGCGATAGACCCGGTCAGCCGCCGCCGGGTGCCGGTTGGCCCTCGCCCCCCCCCTCGGTTTCGGCGGCGTCCGGAACGTCCGCGCTATCCGAGGCGTCCGACAGCTCCACTTGTTCGAAGTGCAGGGCGGTGGCGCCGACGGCGGCGAGCCCGGTGATCTCCAGCGTCGCCGGATGGAGGATGAGCGACCGGCGCACGCGTTCGGCACCTCGATGTTCGCGCAATTCCAGCGTATAGGCGCGGATGTCGCTGGTGCGCCCGGCTCGTGACACGACCTTGAACACGATCACCGTGATCCCTGCCGAGTAGACGGCGAATCCGCCGGTCAGGCTCCGGCCGTCCTGCCGCCACGTGAACCGTGGCGCATCGAACAGAATCGCTTCGCCGTCGCGGCCATGGTACAGCCCGTTCAGTTCCAGTTGCGCCATGCCCGGCTGTGCCACCGTGGTACGGATCAGCTCGCGGCGTGCTGCCGCGCCAAGCCGGCGGTAGGTGCCGTTGCGATCGCTCTCGTCGTCGTCGTCGCTGCTCCGGACGTGCAACTGCAGCGCCTCGCTCTCGGCCACCTCGGCTACTATCGTTTTCTCGACGGATGGGACCAGCGCGTTGTGCATCCGGATTGCGATCCGTGACGCGGTCCGCGGATCTGACCTGTCCCAGGAGTAGATCTCCTGCACTTCGCCGTCGAAGAAGGTGATGCGCCGCTGTTCGGGCTCGAAGTGGATGATGTCGACCTGCTGCCCGTCCGGGGCGTCGCGGTCATCTGCCGCATGGCGATACCATGGCCCGGCCAGGAACCGCTCGAACGGCTCGGCGCCGCTGCTCTCGATCAACTCCTGCCGCGTGCGCGGTCCCGGCCGCTCGGCCGGCCGCGGTTCGGTGGCACGGGCCGCGTGCGGGAGCCCACCGCTGCCGGCCGCAACGGTTGGCCCGGCGGCGTTGGCGGCATCGTCCGACCCCGTAGTGCCGGCATCCGTGGCGGGGCCGCTGCCGGTGCCGCAGCCGGCGGAAAACAACAGGACTGCCGGCAGCAAGCCCGACGTCGCCCACCACCGGCGCAGTCGCGCGGATCGCTTCCGGCATCCTTTCTCGTGGGTGGCCGATCCGAATTGCACCGCAGGCTGCTCCCGACTGCAGACTACCACGGCCCCGCGCCGACGTGGCAGGCGGCGAGACGGGCGCGAATCAACGCCGCCGCCCGGCGTGCGGCGGCAGGCGGCACCAGGCACTCATCCTGAAAGGTTCGCCTCAGGAACGAGCTGATCGTGTCGAGCGCTTCCCGCGCCGGCAGAAACAGGAACGAGAAGTCGACGCCACCGGGCCGGGCCACCGTGACAACCGCCGAGGCGAGTACCGGGGTGGTGCTTATCAGGATGCGCGAATGGCCTCGCGCATGTACCGCGGACAACTCGGCGAAGGTGTGGGGAACCCGGTGCCGCGCATCGCGTTGCCACGGCTCGGTGCCGGCGTCGTGGTAGCCGGCCGGCTCCACCACGACGTACACCTTGTCCGCGTCGGCGGCGAGGGACAGCCCCTCATCGGACAATCGCAGCGCCTGTGCCTGGCGGTAGGCGACGATCTCGAAGCGCACGTAGGCGCTGCCGTCCACCATGAACGACGACACGATGTAGCCGCCGCGCGCCGGGACTCGGCCCATGCGATACGCGCTGAACAGATCGAAGGCCTTGCCGGACACACGGTGAGCGTACGCGCGCGTACGCGGCGCCGCAACGGCGCCGCGCCGGGCACCGCTCAGCTTTACAAACGCTTCCCCGCGACGCCATATTGCGGCATGGCGAAGCCGGATCGGTTCCGCTCCATCTCGCCCCTCGATCACCGCTATTGGCTGGCCAACCACGACCTGTTCGAAGCGCTCGCCGATCACCTCGGGGAGGAAGCGAGCGTGCGCTACGCGGTTCGGGTCGAAGTTGCCCTGCTCCTTGAGCTGCTGCGCCGGCTGCCCGGATCTTCATGCGACGCCGACCTGGAGCGCGCCATCGGCGCCGCCGCCGAACGGGTGACGGCCGATGCGGTAGCGGCCGAGGAGCGCGTCACCGACCACAACGTGCGCGCCCTGGTCAACGTGCTGCAGCGGGAACTGCCGGCCGGCGTCCGGCACCTGGTGCACGTCGGCGCGACCTCCTACGACATAACCGACACCGCCAACGCGTTGCGCTATCGCGACGCACTCCGCAACGTGATCGTACCGCTCCTGATCCGCCTCGAAAGAGCGCTCATCGACCTCACCGAGCGCGAGGCGGATACCGTTCAGGTGGGCCGCACGCACGGGCAGTACGCATCGCCGGTAACGTTCGGCTTTGCCATGGCAGAGTACGTCGCCCGCCTGGGCAAGGCGATCGTGCGCATCTCCGGGCGCGCCGGAGACCTGCGCGGCAAGCTCGCCGGCGCCGTCGGCGCCTACAACGCGACCAGCCTGCTGGTGGACGATGCGCTGGAGTTGGAGCAGGCGGTCCTGCGCCGGCTGAATCTGAAGCCGTCGGAGACCGCTACCCAGATCGTGGAGCCGGAGTATCTGCTCGCGGCCCTGGTCGAGGTCGGCACGGCGTTCGGCATCATCGCCAATCTGGCCGACGACCTGCGCCAGTTGCAGCGCTCGGAGATCGACGAGGTGCGGGAACCGTTCGGCCGCCGGCAGGTCGGTTCATCCACCATGCCGCAGAAGCGCAACCCGTGGAACTGCGAACACGTCAAGAGCCTGTGGAAGACCTTTGCGCCGCGCATCATGACGTTCTACCTGGATCAGGTTTCGGAACACCAGCGCGACCTGACCAACTCGGCGTCGGCGCGTTTCGTGCCGGAGTTCGTGGCCGGGTTCGCGGCCGCGGCGAACCGGCTGCTGCGTGTCGTGGACGGCCTGCAGGTGAATCGCGAACGGATGAGCCTTCGGCTGCGCGACGGCACCTCCGAACTGGTGATGGCGGAAGCGGCGTACGTGTTGCTCGCCGCCTCCGGGAGCGCCGACGCCCACGAGCAGATGCGCCGCCTCACCGTGGAGTGCGAACGGCGCGGCGTCGGCCTGCTGGACGCCGCGCGTGCCGACCGGGCCACCTGGGAACGCCTCGAGCGCGCCGTGCAGGCGCGCTTCGCCACCACGGCACTCGAATTCTTCTCGCATCCGGAACGCTACGTGGGGCAGGCCGCGGCCAAGGCGCGGGCGATCGCGGAACGGTACCGCGGCCTGATGGATGGAATCGCGCCGGCGGCCCGGAGCGGCGATGTCTGAACCGGCGGTCGATACCATCCTGGTACTCGATTTCGGCGGCCAGACCTGTCAGCTCATCGCTCGCCGCATCAGGGAGAGCGGCGTCTACAGCCGCGTGCTGCCGGGTGACATCCGGTTGCCGGCGGTCGATGCAATGGAGCGTGTACGCGGCATCGTACTGTCCGGCTCCCCGGCATCGGTGCACGACCGCAATGCTCCGACTCCCGACCGCGGTCTGCTGCATTGCGGCGTGCCGGTGTTGGGCATCTGCTACGGCATGCAGCACCTCATGCACCGGGGGGGCGGCGTGGTGTCGGCGACGCACGTCAGCGAGTATGGCCGGGCGCGCGTCGAGCGGGTAGGCGAGTCGCCGCTGTTCGCCGGCATCCCGGCCACGTTTCACTCCTGGATGAGCCACGGCGACGCGGTGGAGCGAATCGCGGACGGATATCGGCGGGTTGCGGGTTCCGAGTACGGCGGCATTGCCGCGGTCGAGTCGGTGGATGCATCGGCGCCGCCGACGTTCGGCATCCAGTTTCATCCCGAGGTATCGCACACCGAGTACGGCACCCGCCTGCTCGGCAACTTCGCCACCGCCATCTGCGGCGCCCGGCGGCAGTGGAACATGAGCTCTTTCGAACACCGCGCGATGGCCGAGTTGCGCGCCACCGTGGGCGACAGCCCGGTGGTGCTGCTGATTTCCGGCGGGGTCGACTCCACGGTGGTGGCGGCATTGCTTCTCAAGGCACTGCCGGCCGACCAGGTGCACCTCCTGTATGTCGACACCGGGCTGATGCGGCTGCACGAGACGGCGGAAGTACGAGCCACCCTGCTGGGGCTCGGCGCCGCCAACGTGCAGGTGGTCGACGCATCGGACCGGTTCTACACCGCGCTCGCCGGCACCACCGAACCGGAGGCCAAGCGGCGCATCATCGGCGACCTGTTCATCGAGGTGCAGCGGGACGCGGTGGAGCAGGAGTGCGGCGCCGGCTTCCTGGCACAGGGCACGCTGTACACTGACTTGATCGAGTCGGGCAAGGGCGTGGGCAGCAAGGCGCACGTCATCAAGTCGCACCACAACGTCGCCGCGCCGCTGGTCGCCGAGCGGCGTGCGGCGGGCCGGCTGCTGGAGCCGCTGGCATCCCTCTACAAGGACGAAGTGCGGCGCCTGGGGGAGGCGCTGGGAGTGCCCGCGCAGGTGATCGCGCGCCATCCGTTTCCCGGCCCCGGTCTGGCCGTGCGCATACTCGGCGAGGTAACCCGCGAACGGTGCGACCTGCTGCGCGCCGCGGACGCGATCTTTCTCCAGGAGCTGCGCAGCCGCGGCCTGTACGACAGCGTCACGCAGGCATTCGCGGTCCTGCTGCCGGTGCGCTCGGTCGGCGTGACCGGCGACAGCCGCCGCTACGGAGAGGTGATCGCATTGCGCGCGGTAGTGAGCGACGACTTCATGACCGCGGGAGTGTTCCCGTTCGAGATGGCCGACCTGCTCGACATCTCGGCGCGGATCACCAACGAGGTTCCGGCCGTGGGCCGCGTGGTATACGACGTGTCGAGCAAGCCGCCCGCCACGGTGGAGTGGGAGTAGCCGTCCTGCGCCGATGACGTTGTTTGCCTACCTTGCCACGCCTTTGTTCGTGCTCGCGGTCGCCGGCCATGCGCTGGCCCGCGGCCAGAGCGACGGCTGGGCTCTGCTGTATGCGTACACCACCGCCGGACTGCTGGCCATTCCGCTGTATCCGCTGTTCGAGATGCTGGCGGCCACCTTCCCCCCTCTGGTGCAGCCGCGGTTGCAATATGCGCGCCTGCTGGCGGTCGACCACGGCCTGCCGCTGATCGCGGCAGCGGCGGCGACCCTCGGCATACACTGGTATCGGTGCCGCAGGCATGAGGCCGGCGCGCCGGACGCGATCACGCTGCTGGCCGGCATGGGAGGGTTCTTCAGCGTGTACGCCGTTCTCGACCAGTTCGCCAATCATGCCGACCCAAGCACGTATCGGCTGGTGCTGCTGCCGATGCTGCGGCTGGCGGCGGTTGCCGCCACGGCGTATCTGCTGACGCGCGCGGCGCGCGGTGCGTGGTGGTGGGCAGCCGCCATGCCGGCCATCCCGTGCGGGACCGCGGGCATCGCGTACGCCGGCACCTTGCAACAGCCGGATCTCGCGGCGGTTGGCGGCGCGGCGTTGCTGGCGGCGTGTATACCGCTGGTGTTCGCGAACTCGGTTTCGGAGGCCCCCGACGAGTCGTCTCCGTAGTCGTCGATCGGCGCGTCGCGTGCGGCGTCGTGTGGTGCGGGCGGTTGCCTGCACCCTGCTCGTCCTCGCTGCCATGGGCGGCTGCGCCCGCGCGCGCACCAACGACACCTACCTGGTGGCGCTGGAGGCGCCCTTCTGGCGAGCGGTGAGCGAGGCCTATCCGGACCTGGAATCCGACATGAGCGCGTTGGTCTTCGCGGACGGGCGGCGGCTCAACATTGCCCACATCGATTCGGAGCAGCCGCTCGATGCGTTGCACGCATGGCTCGCGCGCGCCCGCCCCGCCGGGGTGGTGCTGACGCCGCTGCTGTCTCTGCAGGCCGACGAGGTGGCCGCCGCGCACCCCGGCCTGCCCATCGTCGTGCTGACCTGGAGCGGCGCGGCCGCAGCCGGCTCCACGGCGCCGGCCGGCGGACCGAACGTGACGTCGGTGTGGTTCTCGCGCAGCGATGCGCTGACCAGGGCCGGAGCGTTGCTGGCCGCCTACATTGCCGGACAGCCGGAGGGCAGAGTCGGCATCCTTGCCACCGGCGGGCGCGTGGAAGGTGCCCACGTGGCCGCCTTCCGCCGCGGCGTGACGAGCGCCGGCGCCGCCGCCCGGCTGACCGAGCGCCGGATCGACCGATCGGCCGACAGCGGGTCGCTGAAACGGTCGCTCGATGCTCTGCAGCGGTCGGACGTGCGCGTGGTGTTCCTGGAGGTGGGGCCGCTGACGGGGGCGGCCCTGGAGGCCCTGGCGCGTGACGGGACCTTTGCGATGGTCAGAAACTGGGGCTATCGCGCCGGCTTCGAAGAGACGGTGCTGGTGTCGGTGAACGATCCTCCGCTGGCGGCCTTGCGCGCCGGTATAGCCGCTGCCCCGGGCAGCACGGTAGAGGTGGCGTCCGAGGTGGTCTGGGGCCCCGGCGCGCCCCTCCCTGACGGCTCGAACGGCCTTGTCGACGCGGTAAGCACCGCTCCGTGACACCCGTGGCTGGTTGTATGGGCCCCGCCCAGTATGCCGGACGCCTCAGGCATACTGGGCGACGCGGTACGCACCGTTCCCGGACACGATGTCGCCAACCGAACGTCATTCGTATTAGCCTTTGGCCTGATGCGCATGAGTTTCAAGGCCGACACCACAATCGGCGAGGGCTCCCGTTTCGAGGGGCGGTGCGCGGTACACGGCAACCTGCGTGTCGACGGTCGTTTCGTGGGCCCGGCGTTGCAGGTCGATCAACTCTACGTGGGCGTGTCCGGTCGAGTCAAGACCGACGTCGTGGCCAACGTCGTGGTCGTCGAGGGGGTCGTGCTCGGCAACATCAGCGCCGCCAGACGCGTGTTGCTGCTCCCCTCGGCGCGCGTGTTGGGCGACTTGCGGACGCCCGAGCTGGTACTCCAGGACGGCGCGATGCTGGACGGAAACTGCTCCGTCGGACAGGTTCACGGTGAGGATGCGCGGCGCATGATTCGCGATCTCTGGGAGGGGCGAACAGCACCGGCGACAGGCACCGGCGGCTGACCGCGGTCACCGGCATGGCCGGCGGGGTTGACAGATCGCGGCTGTGCGCCATAGGTTATCAATGCTCGTGGCCCCTTCGTCTATCGGCTAGGACATGAGACTCTCATTCTCAAAAGAGGGGTTCGATTCCCCTAGGGGCTATCCGCGCGCGTCTCGATCACCGGGACGCCGTCTACACACGTCATGAATCCCCCCGACTGATTGAGCCCGAGGAATCGCATGATGAATCTCGCACGAGCGTTCTCTCCGGCGGCGATTCTGGTACCGTTGCGCGCCCGCGACGACGACGACGCGCTGCGCCAACTGGTCGAGCGGCTGGTCGTCGCCACCGGCCTCGGCGACCCGGACCGCATCATGCAACATCTCACCGAGGAGGCGGCGCTCAGGGCTACCCTGGTCGGCCACGGCGCCGCCATCGTACACACCCGGCTGGAGGCGCTCGATACGCCGGTGGCGGCGCTTGGCATCCTTGCGCCGGGAGAGTCGTTGCACCTCGGCACCGGCCTGCAGTTCGTCGTGGACGTGATCTTCCTCGTGCTGTCGCCCCTTTCGCCGCCGGAGCCGCACCTGGAGCTGGTATCGTCGATTGCCTCGCTGGTGCGCGATCCGGTGCCGCTGAACGGGTTGCGCGCCGCCGCCGATGCGCACGACGCGCTGGCGGCGCTGGCCGAATTCGGATCGTGATCGGGACCGCCGCCGCACCTCAGGAGAGGAACACGTCGAGGAACCGCTCGGTTTCGAAATGCTCCTCGAACAGGCGTTCGATTTCGGCGATCTTGCCGGTGTCGAACACCTGCAGCTTGGTGTTCTGGTAGAGACGGAACAAGCGTTCTTCGGTGGCCGCCGAGTCCTCGCTGACGAACAGTGCCGGGAGGTTCGCGCGAATCAACTCTTCGCGCACCGGCGGCTCGATCTTCTCGGTTTCGCCGCAGGTCAGAATCAGGCCGCCGACGCCGCCGCGATGCAGAACGTCCTCGTGAAACTCGATGATCTGCCTGATGCGCGGCGTTGAGCTGGCGCCGATGATCAGCACGTCGCCCGGCCCCACGTAATGGCGAAGCTGCGACTGCAGGTGCTGCGCCGGCAGCGACACCAGCTTGATGGCCGCACAGGGCCGCCGCCAGGCAATCGTATCGGGGTCGCCCAACGGCTGCACGTGCGGGAGGGCGCCGAGAATCACCCGCATCGACGGATGCGGCAGGTCGGGTATCGTCGGCATGTAGCCGAACACGTGCATCGGTGCGCCGTTGGCGGCTGCGTAGCGCTGGTTGATCAGGTCCTCGGTGATGTAACGCTTTACCTGTGCGGCCTTCTCCGGGATCACCTTGTTGACGATCAGACCGCTGACCCGGCACCCGTGATACAGAAAATAGGTCAGATCGACGTCGATGGTGTCGAGCGCACGCCCGATGCCCGCGCCGGAGACGAAGATCGTCTGCGCGCCGAGCAGCTTGCCGACCGCGGCGTTGGACAGTCCCACCACGCTGCCGACTCCCGGGTGCCCGGACCCTTCGGCGATGATGATGCGCCGGTCCGCGAGCTGATCCACCGAGCGCTTGATCTCCAACGACAGCGCGCGGGTCAGCCGCGTGCGGTACTTCGAATCGAGGTAGGAGCGGGTGAAATTGGTGGAGAACCGTACCGGCGAGAGCTTGTCGAGCGGCAGGTCGGCGAGGCCGGCGAATTCGCCGATCAGCTCCACGTCCTTGTCGACCGTAACCCCGCCGGCCGCTCGCACGAGTTGCTGGCCGACCGGTTTCAGGTAGCCGATCTGGCGCGCGTCGAGGTGCTTTCTGAGCTGGGAGATGATGCCGAGACTGGTAACCGTCTTGCCGGCGTGCTGGCGAAAGCCGGCGAGGTACACCACCACGGGCCGGTGCCGGCCGCGGTCATGGTTCCCGTTGCCGGCGCTGCCGGTCACTCGAACAGGCGGGCTAGGCGCGCGGCGTAGCGCTCGGCAATCACGTGGCGGCGCATCTTCTGGGTATGGGTAAGCTCGTCGCCCACCTCGAACGGGCGGTCGATCAACGCGATGCGGGCGATTCTTTCGAAGCTCTTGAAGCCGTTCCTGGCGCTTATGCGGCTCTGCACCTCGCCCCGGATCAGCCGCTCGATCTGCTCAGCGGTGACCAGCGTTGCCAGGTCGTCGCCCGCCACGCCGTGGGCGGCGGCGTACGTCTTCACCGCCGCCAGATCGGGAACCACGAGCGCACCGAGCAGGCGCTGGTCCTGGCCGACTACCATGATGTGTTCGACGTACTCCGACTGGCGCACGAGGTCCTCTATCGGCTCCGGCTCGATGTTCTCGCCGCCGAGCAGCACGATGGTGTCCTTGGCCCTGCCGGTGATGCTTATCTCACCGTTCACGGTCTGGGTACCGAGATCGCCGGTGTTCAGCCAGCCGTCGCCCGACAGCACCGCGGCGGTGTCGCCGACGCGCTTGTAGTAGCCCTTCATGATCTGCGGACCGCGTACGTGGATCACGCCCTGCTCTCCGGGGAGGGCCGCGCCGCCATCCTCCTTGATGATCCTCACCTCGGTGCCGCGGATTGGCGGACCGACGGTGCCGCTCACCGGGTGATGGAAGGGGCGTACCGATACCAGCGGCGCCGCCTCGGTGAGCCCATAGCCCTCCAGCACCACGATTCCGGCGGCGGCGAAGAAGTCGTCAACGTATCCCGGCAGCGCTCCGGCGCCGGAGATGCCGGCCTTGAAGCGGGTACCGAGGCGTGCAGTGATCTTCTTGAACACCAGCACCTTGCCCAGCAGCGCCAGCGGTGTGAGCAGGGCCAGCGGCAGCGCCGCGGCCAGCACGTCCAGCATGCGTGGCTTGACCTGGTAGCGCGGCACCCGGCCGAGCAGCAGCCGCGACATGGCGCTGTGCGCGGCGCCGACCGCGACGAAGAACTTGAACAGCGCCGCCTTGACTCCGCCCTCCGCCTCCACGGTTCGGTAGACGCCGGCGCGAACTCCCTCCCAGACGCGCGGCACGCTCGGGAAGTAGGTCGGATTGGCGGCGATCAGGTCCGCCAGCATCACCTCGCGGATCGGCTTGGAGAACGCGATACCGGCGCCGGCGAACAGCGCCGCGTACTCGCACACGCGCTCGTAGGAGTGCCACACCGGCAGTACCGACAGCAGCATGTCGCCGGGACCGAGCGGCACCGCGTCCGGGATCACGTCGATCTGGTACACGAAATTGGCGTGCGTGAGCATCACGCCCTTCGGTTCGCCGGTGGTGCCGGAGGTGTAGATGATGGTGGCGAGATCCTCGGGCTTGCCCTTGGCCAGCTCCGCGCGCAGCAGCGCCTCCGCCTGCCCGTGCGCGGCGCCGGCGCGCACCAGCTCTTCCAGGGTGATCACCGCAAGGCCGTGGTTTCGGGCCTTGGCCAGCGCCGCGCTGTCGAGGTCGGCGCTGTCGAGCACGATGGCGCGTGCCAGCTTCGGCAGCCGCTCTTTGATGCCGCCCACCTTGGCCAACTGTGCGGCGTTCTCGACCGCCGCCACGGCGCAGTCGGCGTGCGCCAGAATGTAGGCGATCTCGTCCGCCGTCGAGTCGCTGCCGCGCGGCACGTCCACCGCGCCGAGCGCAAGTGTCGCGAGGTCGATCAGCAACCACTCCTTGCGGGTATCGCAGATCAAACCGACGTGGTCGCCGCGACCGACGCCGTTGGCCGCCAGACCGGCGGCGACATTGGCGACCTCGGACCAGAGCTGAGCGAAGGTGGTGGGCTGAAAGTCGCCGCCGCCGTTCCTGCTCAGCAGCGCGGTGCCGGCGCTGTGCTCCTCGCACACCCGCTGCAAACGCTGCGAAAGGGTACCCGACATGGTTAAGCTCCTCGTAGACACAGCCACTCTGCTTCGGCTGCCAGTTCCTCTCCGACGTATACCTTGCCGCTCTGCCGGATGGCGACGGCCGTGCGGCGCCTGGTGACTACCACGATGCGAACCTCTTCGCCCGGACGCACCGGACGGCGAAACTTCGCCTTCTCGACGCTGGCCAGAAACGCGCGCTCCGGCTCGCCACCGCCGCCCGGCGCCGGCTCGCGCGCGGCAGCCAGGCCGGCGCCGCCGCATTGCGCCATGCACTCGACCAGCAACACGCCGGGCACCACCGGAAAACCGGGAAAGTGGCCGGCAAAGAACGATTCGTCCGGGTCGAATCGCTTGTGTCCGACGATCTGGTCGTCGCCGGCCTCGGACAGCCGGTCAACGAGCAGGAACGGGGGACGATGCGGTATCAATTCGGTAATCGGCCGCATGGCGCGTCAGATAATGCCCAGGGCGCGGCCCTGCCTGGCACAAACCTCCAAGGCCCGGTCCAGTTCGTCGTCGCTGTGGATGGCCATGTAGGAGGTGCGAATGAGCGCCCGCCCCGGCGGGACGGCCGGGGCCACGACCGGGTTGGCATACACGCCATGCTCCATCAGCGCCCGGTAGAACCGGAACATCAGCAGGTCGTCTCCGATGATGAGCGGAATGATCGGCGTTTGCGCTCCGCCGACATTGAATCCGAGCCGTTTGAACTCGGCGATCATGCGCGTGCCGATCGCCTGCAGGCGCTGCACGTGATGCGGCTCCTCCTTCATGATGCGCAGCGCGGTGGAGACCGCGGCGATCGTTGCCGGAGGCATGCTCGCGCTGAAGATGAACGATCGGGCGTGGTGCTTGATGTGGTCGACCACGTCCTCGTCGGCGGCGATGAAGCCGCCGACGGCGCCGAACGACTTGGAGAACGTGCACATCACCACGTCCGCGGCGTCGTAGCAGTCGAAGTGTTCCTGAGAGCCGCGGCCGGTGGCGCCGATCACGCCGAGCGCGTGCGCCTCGTCGAGGTAGACGCGGGCGCCGTAGCGGCGGGCGAGCGCGCCGATCTCCGGCAGCGGAGCGATGTCGCCCTCCATCGAAAACACGCCGTCGGTAACGATCAGCTTGCCGCCGTCGTCGTCCACCGTGTTCAGGAGCCGTTCCAACTCGGCGAGGTCGTTGTGCTGATAGCGGTGGATGCGGGTGCCGCCGGTGGTGCCGGCCGCCAGCAGCATGCCGTCCACCAGGGAGCCGTGGTTGAGCCGGTCGGAGAACACGTGGTCGTGGCGGCCCGAGAGCGCCTGGATTGCACCGAGGTTGGTCTGATAGCCGGTGGTGAAGGAGAGCGCCGCCGATTTGCCGGCGAACGCTGCCAGCGCGGTCTCCAGCTCCTCGTGGAGACGCAACGTACCGTTCAGAAAACGCGATCCGGAGCAACTCGTGCCGTAGCGCCGGGTGGCTTCGATCGCCGCCTCGATGACGCGCGGATCCCACGACAGGCCGAGGTAGTTGTTGGAGCCGATCATGATCAACTCGCGGCCGTCGATTATGACGCGCGAGCCGTGATTCTCCTCGATGGCGGTGTAGTAGGGGTAGAACCCGATAGCCTCGATCTTGGCCGCTCTCTGTGCGGCCATGCTGTGCACCTTTTGGAACAGGTCGACGGAATTGCCGGTGGTGGTTGGTTGCTCCATTCTATCTTGTCATCGTGTTGGTCATCAGCGTAACTGTCGACCCAATGGGTACACCCAATGGCGCACCGTGTAAAGATGAACCTCCACGCTCCGGCATTCCCGCACTCCCGCACTCCCGCACACTGCGCAGGCTCAGGGAGACGACGGGGTCCGGTTGGTCAAGGCGCGAAACAGCGCGGCGAATTCCGGCGCCGCCCACTCGCGGACGCCGATGATGCGCGCCAGGATGGAGCCGTCCTTGTCGATGATGTAGCTCATCGGCAGGGTGCGGGCGCCGTAGGCCGCCGACGTCTCGCCGCTGCTGTCGAGCAGGATCTGAAACGAAAGCTCCAGCTCGGCGGCGAATCGGCGCACCTGCGCGGCATCCTCCTGGAGATTGATCGCCACCATGGCGAACTCCGCGGTGTCGCCGAGCTCGTCATGCAGTTCCTGCAGGTCGGGCATCTCGATACGGCACGGCGCGCACCACGTGGCCCAGAAGTTCAGGAACACCACCGACCCGCGGTAGCGCTGCAGCGAGTGGACCTCTCCGGCCAGGTCGGCCAGGTCGAAGTCCACTGCCTGCACCGAGCGGCTCGGCAGTTGGAAGCCGAGATCCTGCATCCGGTCGGTCAGCGCACGGTCTGCGGTCGCGGCGCCATCGGGAACCGCCGCCTCGCCTGCCGGCACCGGTTGCGCCTGCGAAGTCGAAGCCGGCGCCGGGTCTTGCTTCTCGCGGCGTCCAAACGCCTGCCCGGAGGTCGCCGCCAGACCGGCCGCAAGCACCAGCAGGAGCAGCCGTGGCGTGCGCATCGCGGCCCGCCGGAACGGCCCCTCCGTGGCGCGGTCACTTGCCATTGCGGCGGATGGTACCGGACGGTTACCCACGGAACAAGGTGCCTGGCAGGAACAGAGTTCCTGGCGGAAACAGAGTTCCTGGCTGGAACAGAGTTCCTGCCAGCACCACGCCGTTGAACAGGGCGTGGGCAAGCACCACGCGATGCAGCGACGGGCGCTGTAGGAACAACAGGGCGAGAGCGGCGCCCATCAGGACGGCGAAGGCGGCCGCGCCCCAGCCCTGGTAGAGATGGCCGGCGCCGAACAGCAGGGCGGAGCCCAGCGTCGCCAGCCATGGCGGCGCTCCCGCACCCCTGAGCAGGGTCAGGCAGTAGGCGCGGAAGTAGCACTCCTCGCGGTAGGCTCCCGCCACCACGAATGCCGCCGCGAGCGGGATCTGGCCGGCGCGTTGCAACTGCCATCGGTGGCCGCGGCGCAGCACGCCGCTGACCGATTCCGGGAACACGTTCACCAGCGCGCTCACGGCCGCCAGGGCCGCAACCATCGCGGCCGCGATCAACAGCGCCTCGCCGGCGTCGCGGCCACGTACGCGCCAGTCGACGGCCGCGCGGGCGGCGTCGAAGCGGAGGATCGGCAGCATCACGCCTGCCTGCAGCGCCGCGAGCAGGGCGGCCGTGGCCAGAGTGCGCGGCAGCGGCACCAGCAGCGCCGGAAGCGAAAGCAGCAGGTACACCGCGCCCAGCCGTGCCAGGGCGGCGGCCGCCCCGCGTCCGGCGGCGTCCGGGCGCCCGGTCCCGGTTCCGGACGGCGTCCCGCCGGGCGGCGTCCCGCCGGCAGGTATCTCGGTGGCGGGCGTCCCCGTTCCGGCGCGTGGCCGCGGCGTGGCGCACATGGGCACCATCATATCCGACACATTCGAGCTTCGGCGGGACGCGGAGCGGTACGATTGAAGCGCCACTGGACGGCGCGCCGTTGGTTGATGTGTGGCTGAAGAAACAACGCATCACCCAATCCGGATCACGCCCGCGGTAGCGGCCGCGGGTGCCGCGGTGGGCTACCTGCTGGGGGCGGACCACCTTCCGAGCCCGGCCCCCAACGCGGTGCTGGCACTGCTTCTCGCCGCGCCGGCCGGCTGCCTCGCCGCGGCGGCTCAGGCGTGCGGCGGTGCGTGCCGTCGCCTGCTGCTGGCCGCCGCGGCCGGCTGCGTGCTGGCCGGCGGCGCCGAGCTCGGCGAGCGCATCGCCGGCGCCGGCGCCGGTGCCGGCTTGCCGCTGGAGCAGGTGGACGAGCTGCACGGGGTCCTGCTTCAGGATGCATCGTTGCGCGATGCCGGCGTCCACTACCGCATTGCCGTGGATCAGGTCGGTTCCGCGCGCCTGGATGCGCGCGCATCCGCCCGCTTCGTGGCGCACGTTGCGTTGCCGGCGGAAGTTGCCGGGCGCGCGTACCGCGGCCGGCGGGTGGCTCTGGACGGTGTGGTGCTGTTCAGCGCCAGTGCCGGGGAGGCGGTGCGGGGACGCGCGGAAGCGGTGCGCCGCGGCGGTTTCGCAGCGTCGCCCGCCGCCGTGCGCGCCGCCACGCGGAGCCGCCTGGAGCGGCTCATCCTGGACCTGCGCGGGCCCTCTTCCGCGCTGCTCGCGGCGGTGCTGCTCGGCGACCGGCACCACCTCACGGCGGAGCAGATCGCGGGATTCCGGCGCGCCGGAGCTCTCCACCTGCTGGCCCTGTCCGGGCTCCACGTCGGACTGGTCTACCTGTTGGCGGTGTCCGCCGGCCGCGCGCTGGCGTGGGCCGGGATGGCGGTGGCGCCGCGCTGGCGGCGGGGCTGGGTGGCGGCGGCCGCGGTGCTCGGCGTAGCCGCGGTATTCGTGTACGTGGAGCTCGCCGGCGCGCGTCCCTCACTGGCCCGTGCCACCACCATGCTCGCACTGGCGCGTCTGGCAGCGGCCTCCGGCCGCCACCCGGGTGCCGTGAACGTGCTCGCCCTGTCCGCGCTGGTGATCGTCGCGACCGACCCGCGCTCGGTGCACGAGCTGTCGTTTCAGCTCTCGTATGCCGCGCTGCTGGGAATTCTGCTGGCCGGACCGCCGCTGGCGCGCCGCCTGCCGGGCTTGCTGCCGCCGGGGGCGCGCGCCGCGGCCGGCATGGCGGCCGGCGCACAACTGGCGACCCTGCCGCTGGTGCTCGCGACGTTCGGCCGGGCGCATCCGGTCGGGTTGGTGTCCGGACTGGTGCTGGTGCCGTGCACGGCGCTGTTCCTGTGGGCGGGCATCGGCGCGGTGGCGTTGTCGGCGCTGAGCGGCGGCGCGCTCGATCCGCTTACCCGCGTCCCGCTGCACCTGTTGTATAGTGCACTCGCCATGCTCAACAGTCTGTTCGGGCTCGCGCCCGGGGTGCGCTGGTGAACCACAATTCACCGGCCGAGATTCGTGCCGAGTTGGACCGTCTCACGGTGGAGCCCAAGAAGCGGTGGGGGCAGAACTTCATGGTCAACCCGCGCACTCGGCGGAAGCTGATCGACACCCTGGAGATTGGGGAGGGCGAGACGGTGTGGGAGATCGGCCCCGGCCTCGGCGCGCTCACCACGGAACTGGTGCCGCGATGTGCCCGGCTGATCCTGTTCGAAGTCGATCACGGCCTGATCCGCCACCTGAACGACGAATTGGGCAATCACGCCCACGTCCGCATCGTGGCGGGCGATTTTCTGCGCACCTGGCGGCAGGCGAGAGTCGAGCACGGCGCACCGGATCGGATCGTCGGCAACCTGCCGTACCGCAGTGCGTCGGCCATCGTCGCCGCGCTGCTGGAACACGACGCGCGGCCGCTCCATGCCGTGTTCACCGTGCAGAAGGAGCTGGCGGAGCGCATCGTGGCGCCGGCCGGATCGCGCATCTACTCGTCGTTCTCGGTGCTCTGCCAGTGCCTGAGCGAGGTGCGTTCGTACGGTGAACTGGCGCCCGGCACGTTCTATCCCGCCCCCGAGGTCACTTCCGCGGTGATCGGCCTGCGCCCCGGCGGTGCGGCACGCCGCGTGCGCAACCGTGACGTGCTGTTCGCGCTGATCCGCGCCTCGTTCCAGGCGCGCCGCAAGACGTTGCGCAACAACCTGCTCGCCGGGGGCGGCTTCGGGCTCAGCAAGGCGGACCTCCTGGACGCGGTCGAAGACGCCGGCGTGAACCCGGGCAGCCGCGCCGAGGAACTGGCGCCCGCTACCTTCGTGCGGCTCGCCGACGCGCTGGTCCGCAAGGGCGCCGCGGTGCCGGCGCAGCCGCCGTTCGGCGCCCCGGACGACAGCGAGGAGCCGGCGGGCGGCTAGATGACCCCGTGTTCCTTGAGCACGCCGTGCAGCTTCTGTTTCGCGGGCTCGGTGAGCGGGGTCATCGGCAGCCGGTAGCTCTCCTCCAGCAACCCGGCCGCGTGCATTGCCCCCTTGACCGGTATCGGGTTGGTGTCCAGACCCATCAGCGCGTTGATCACCGGCAGAATCTCGTAGTGCACCGCGCGCGCTCCGGCCGTGTCGCCGTCGAGCATGCGCTGCACCAGGTCCACCATCTTCGCGGGCAGCAGGTTGCTGGTCACCGAGATGATCCCGTTGCCGCCGAGCGCCATCAGGGGCAGCGTGATCGCGTCGTCGCCGCTGAGCACGGTGAAGCCGGGCGGCCGGCGCAGAATCAGGTCCATCATCTGGTCGATGTCGCCGCTGGCCTCCTTGACGCCGACGATGTTGGGGTGCTCGGCGAGCGCGAGCATGGTTTCGTTGTCGATGTTCTTGCCGACCCGGCCCGGGATGTTGTAGACGATCAGCGGCAGGTCCACCGAGTCGGCGAGCAACTGGAAGTGGCGCAGGAAGCCGGTGGCGGACGGCTTGTTGTAGTAGCCGGCGACGTGCAGGCTGGCCTCGGCGCCCACCTCCTTGGCGAACCTGGTGTGCTCCAGCGCCTCGACGGTATTGTTCGATCCGCAGCCGGCGATCACGGGTACGCGGCCCGCGCACTGCTCCACCACCACGCGGATCACCTCGTGGTGCTCGTCGTCGGTCAGCGTCGGGCTCTCGCCGGTGGTGCCGACCGGGACCAAGCCGGTGATGCCGGCGTCGATCTGGCGGTCGACCAGCTTCCTGAGCGTGTCGCGGTCCAACTCGCCGGTAGCGGTGAACGGCGTCACCAGCGCGGTAAAGGTTCCTTCAAACATCGGTCCGGTGGTCTCCTTGCCTCGACCGGGTCAACGGCCCGGATCAGGCCAACATATCATCAATCAGGTCGTCGATTCCATACATGCCCCGCCGCCCGCCGCCCGCGGTAAGCCACTCGGCGGCGCGCAGCGCGCCGGCCGCCAGGTTGGCGCGTCCGCGCGCCCGGTGGGTCAGTTCGATGGTGTCGTCGGCCGAGTCCCACACCAGGGTGTGCGTACCCGGCTCCTCGCCGCCGCGCACCGATGCCACGTGCAACTCGCCGGCGTCGATCGGCCGGTCGAGCCGCTCGGTTGCGACGCGCTGCTTGCGCGAGCTGGCGCCGAGCACCGCTTCGGCGATGGTCAGGGCGGTACCCGAAGGGGAGTCCGCCTTGCGGCGGTGGTGGCGTTCGAAGATGGCGATGTCGTAGTCCTCGAACGGGTCCAGCAGCGCCGTTGCGCGCGCCGCCAGGCGCAGGAAGAGCTGTACGCCGAGCGAGAAGTTGCTCGCGTGCAGGTAGCCGCTGCCGCCGGCCTCCACGATGGCGCGCACCTCGTTCAGGCGGTCGCCCCAGCCGGTGGTGCCGACGGCCGCGGCCAGGCCGTACTGCGCATAGCGGCGCGCATTCTCCACCACCGCTTCCGCCGCGCCGAACTCGATCGCCACGTCCGCCGCGGCGGCAAGGTCTTCGTTCAGCGCGGCCGCATCGGCATCGGCCACGTGGGGGTCGATGCGGGCGACGATGTCGTGGGCGGCGGCGCCGGCCAGCCGTTCGGTCTCACGGCCCATGCGTCCGTAACCGACAATCGCGATCCTCATGGCGCGCCAATCATAGCGCGCCGTGCCGGATGTTGCGACCCGCGCGCGCCTTTTCGTATGATCGGGCGTGTGCAAGTAGGCATCTACGGCCTGGGACGCTTCGGGGTGTTCTGGGCCGCTCAGTTGGCGCGCCACTTTCCGGTGTGCGCATACTCGCGCCGCCTCCATCGCCCGCCCGCGGGCGTGCGCATGGTCTCCGAGCGGCAAGTGCTGGAAAGCCCGGTCGTGATTCTGTGCGTCGCCATCTCCGCCTTCGAGGAGGTGGTCGACCGCATCGCTCCTCGCCTGAAACCGCACACGCTGGTAATGGATACCTGTTCGATCAAGGGGATGGCGGCGCGCATCATGGAGCAGCGCCTGCCGCCCACCGTGCAGATACTCGCCACCCATCCCATGTTCGGCCCCGACTCGGCGCGCGGCGGCATCGCCGGCCTGCCGATGATCGTCTGTCCGGTGCGTATCTCCGCCGGCAGCCTGCAGGAGTGGCGTCACCGGTTCTCGGCGATGGGGCTGCGCGTGATGACGATGACCGCCGACGAACACGACCGCGAGGCGGCGTTCACCCAGGGGGTTGCCCACTACCTCGGCCGGGTGTTGGCGGAGATGGGACTGCATCGTTCCGAGATCGCTACCGTCGGCTACCAGAAGCTGCGCGAGATCGTGGAGCAGACCTGCAACGACTCGATGCAACTGTTCGTCGACCTGCAACGCTTCAATCCCTACACCGCCGAGATGCGTGCGCGGCTCGAGGATGCCTTGAGCAGCGTGCGCAGCCAGCTCGACGCGCGCTGATGACCAGCCGCTGCGGGGCTTGGCATCGCACGCTTGCATGCAGCAGTGTTTCGCCACCGGCTGCCAGGTACGGTTTACTCCGGCGCCCGCGCTGCCTTACATTCTCAGTCCACCCGGGCCGCTAGCTCAGTCGGTAGAGCAACAGCCTTTTAAGCTGTGGGTCGACGGTTCGAATCCGTCGCGGCTCAATCTGATCGGGGCCGTCAGGTCAGGCTGGCCGGTACCATCAGGCGGGCGCGAAGCGGGCTCGTTGGCCGTTCAGTCGGGTCGGAAAGCCTGGCCGCCGCCCCGTGGCGGCAGCCAGGCGAATCTCATCGCGAGGAAGGGCTTACTGCGCCGACTCAGGGATGAGAAACCAGGTGTCGGGCATGAACGGCATCAGCGGCGGCAGCGACGCGAACACGCCCTTGTCCCGCTCCATGTTGGCGACCCGGTTGTTGAGAATCACTACCGTGGGCGGCATGGAAACCAGGCCGACGAAGTACTGGCCTTCGACGTTGCGGCGGATCAACTGGTTGCTCAGTTCCTGGTAGCGCTCGGTGCCGCGCTTCTCCAACCGCCACGCCTCCGCGACTTCCCAGATATCCTTGATGTCCTGGGGCGGCTCCATGCCCTCAGCGCCATCGCTGTCCAGCCACTGCCGCCACGGTACCGACGACATGGCGCAGCAGCCTACCCAGTGCCAGGGCGGAACCAGGGTGATCGGCTCGGAGCGGCGCGCGCGGAACTCGGAGGTGGTGGCCGTCTCACCGATCATCAGGTCGAGTTCGTTGGCCTGGGCGCGCTGGAAACCGAGCTCTTCCGGGACGAACTTCGGCTCCATGCGAATCCCCACCCGCGCCCAATGCTCCTTCACCAGGTCCATCAGGTCGCTCATCCAGCCGAACCACTCGGTGACCCACAGCCCCTCGATGAGGAGCGGTTCACCGTCGGGGCGCAGCCGCCACTGCTCATTGCTGTCCCACTCCAGCCCGATTTCGTCCAGCAGCGCGTTGGCGCGGTCCAGGTCGAACTCCGCGTAGTAGGTCGCGAACCAGTCCTCGAATCCGGTCCACGAATTGGGCACCGGGGCGGTGTGCGGCCTGGTCAGCCCCAGGAACAGGGTCTCGGACATGTCGTCGCGGTCTACCGCCAGCGACAGGGCCTGCCGGAAGCGGATGTCGTTGTACAGCTCGCGCAGCACGGGGTCCTTGTGGGTGTAGTTGAACACGAAGCCGGCCGCGAAGCCCTTGCGGTTGTTGTCGAACAGGCCCACCGTGTAGCCGCCGGACTCCTCGTTGCGCTTGTAGATCGGGTAATCGGCGGTCTTCAGGCCCCACGTTGCCAGGTCCAGCTCGCCTGCCATCGCCCGGATCGACACCAGGTCGGCGAGGTTCTCGACCTGCGCCGAGAATACGCCATCGATGTAGGGGAGCTGGTTGCCGGCGATGTCCACCTTCCAGAAGTAGGGGTTGCGCTCGTAGATCTTGGCATCCATGCGCACCGTCGCGGTGCGCCAGGCCACCAGGACGGGGGTCTCCGGCTTGCGGGTCTTGGCGCTGCGGAAGCCGTCGTACTCGGCCTGGATCGCCTCCCACCACTGGTCGTAACCCTGGCTCTTGGCCAGGTCCTGGGCGCCGTCGTTGTGGCGCGGGTGCCACTGCTTCAGGTAGTGGGCCGGGGCGAACGGACGCGACAGCGACCACTGGCTCAGGGCGCTGTGCGCCGGCACCGGGAAGGTGTAGCGAACCGTGAGCGGATCCACCACGTCCATCTGCACCAACGACCCGCCGATGCGGTACGCGCGCGGCGGCCGTTCGGTGACGTCGCTGTCCGCGATGATGTCTTCGTACTCGAAAACGAAGTCCTCCATGTCGAACGAGTCGCCGTCAGACCACTTCATGCCGCGGCGCAGGGTAAGCGTGAGGGTGGTGGAGTCGTCGGACAACTCCCATGCGCGAATGACGTTGGGGACGATGTGCCGGGTATCGGGTCCGAACGTGGCGAGATACTGGGCGGCGCTCTCGATCGGGTTACCGATCTCGCCGGATACCGTCATCGCCTGAAAGGTGCCGCCGTACACGCCGATGGCGTCGCGCGGGCGGACCACCATCACGTCCTGCGGCAGCCGCTCCTCGACCGGCGGCAAGGTGCCCTCGGCTACCCGCGCCGCGAGCAGCGGCGACTCGTTGAACCCGTCGATGGTGTTGCCGGTGGCCTCCTCGTATCCTGCCACCGACTGGTAGATGTGGTCGACGTACGGCTCGCCCTCCACCGGTGTGCCGCCCTGCACGGCACCGCCCTCTTCCTCGCCGCTGGCGAACAGCGCGAGTGGTACCGCAGTCAGCAACAACGCCGAACTGAGCACCAGACTGAACCTGTGTATCATGGATCCTCCTCTGATCTGACTGATCTGACTCCCACGCACCCTACATGGGAGCCCGGCACACTTGCAACGGGACTACTGCTTGTCGGTACGGCGCTACTGCTTGTAGGGATCCGCGGCGTCGCGCAGCCCGTCACCGAGGAAGTTGAACGCCATTACCGTCACCACCACGAACAGCGCCGGGATCATCAGCCAGGGAAAGATCACCACGCTGCGAATGTTTTGTGCCTTCTGCAGCAGCACGCCCCAGCTCACCACCGGTGAGCGCAGGCCCAGCCCCAGGAAGCTGAGCGCCGTTTCGGAGAGGATCATTTCCGGCACCGCCAGCGTCAGGTTGACGATGAGGTAGCTGGCGAAGTTGGGCAGCAGGTGACGCCAGATGATCCTGGACTCGCGCATGCCGGCCACGCGCGCCGCGGTGGTAAAGTCGAGTTCGCGCAGCTCCAGCAGCTTGCCGCGCACCACCCGAGCCAGGCCGCCCCAGCGGACCAGGGACAGAATGATGACGATGCCGAAGTACACGCGCAGCACCGGCCAGTCCTGCGGCATCGCCGCCCCCAACGCCATCCACAGCGGGATGGTGGGAATGGATATCAGGAACTCGATGAGGCGCTGAATGGCGGTGTCCACCGCGCCGCCGAAGTAGCCGGAGATGCCGCCGAGCACGATGCCGATCAGGAAGGTGATGGTTACGCCCACCAGCCCGATCGACAGGGACACCCGCGCCGCGTGCACGGTGCGTGAGAACAGGTCGCGGCCGATGCTCTCGGTCCCGAACAGCCACACGGCGCCGGGCGCCTCGGCGCCGAACAGGTGGATGTCGCTGGGGATCACGCCGAGCAGGCGATAAGGCTCGCCGCGCACGAACAGCCGCACCGGGTAGCGCGTGCTCTTGTCCTCGGTGTAGATCATCTCCAGCGTCTCGGGATCGCGTTCCTTCGACACCCCGTACACGAACGGCTGCAGACCGAAGCGCCCGTCCTCATCCACGAAGTGCAGCCGTGACGGCGGATGGTGCGGCCACTCCTGGAACCGCAGTCCCGCGGGGTAGGGCGCCACGAACTCGGCAAAGATGGCGACGAAGTACAACACTGCGAGCACGCAGCCGCCGGTGATCGCCAGGCGATGGCGCCGGAACTTGCGCCAGATCAACTGCCACTGGGAGGCGACGTAGTACGCCTCCATCTCCCGCGTTTCGGCGCTCCCGGGCGCCTCCTCCACGCCGGCTGCTCCTGCGCCGGCGCCGGCGCCAGCGCCGCCGGCGTGCGCCGACCGCCACGGCCGCCGGATCATCGACTCGCCCTCGAATACCGGATGCGCGGATCCACCACCACCAGCAGCACGTCCGACACGAACGTGCCGACGAGGGTGAGGAAGTTGAGGAACAACAGCAGGCTCGAAGCCAGGAACATGTCCTGGAACTGCAGCGCACGGAACAGCAGCGGTCCGGTGGTGGGGAGCCCGAGCACCATGGCGGTGATCGTGGAGCCCGACACGATAGTCGGCAGCAGCCAGCCGATGGTGCTGACCAGCGGATTGATCGCCACCCGCACCGGGTACTTGAACAGCAGCCGGGTCTCCTGAACGCCCTTGGCGCGGCCGGTAATCACGTACTGCTTGGCCAGTTCGTCCAGCAGCGTGGCGCGCATCACCCGTATCAACTCGGCGGTGCCGGCGGTCCCCACGATGATGATCGGCAGCGGCAAGTGCTTGAGCAGATCCCAGACCCTGGCCACGCTCCACGCCGCCTGGTTGAACTCGGGCGAGAACAGGCCGCCGACGCTGATGCCGAGACTGAAGAACGCCAGCATCAGAATCAGCGCCAGCAGAAAATTCGGCGTGGCCAGGCCGATGAATCCGACCGACATGAAGAAGTAGTCGCCGACCGAGTATTGCCTGGTGGCCGAGTAGATCCCGATCGGGATCGCCGTCACGTAGGTGAAGGCGAGGGTGCAGATGGAGATCGCCACGGTCAGCGCCAATCGTTCACCGATTATCTCCACAACCGGGCGGCTGAATTGAAACGAGTAGCCGAAATCCCCCTGCAGCGCGTTGCGGACCCACTTGAGATACTGGGCGTGCAGCGGCTGATCGAGCCCGTACCTGCGCCGCAGGTTGTGCAGCAGCTCCTCGTTCACCTCTTCGCCGCGCTGCGCCAGTTGGGCCGCCAGGGTGGTCACGTAGTCGCCGGCCGGCAGTTGGATGATGAAGAACACGACCATGGTGAGGATCCAGAGCATGATCAACATGTAGAAGGCGCGGCGTGCGAGATAGTGCAGCATGGCGACCGGCGCTGATTCTCACCTGCGCGGCGGTCTTGCGCAAGATGCCCCGACGGATCCGCCGAGTCGGAGCCGGCGTCCAGGCGCGGACGGCGGGCTTCCGCCGGCCTGCGGGTCTTGCGCCGCCGCTTGCCGGGCACCCGGCATCGCGATAGGCTGCGCAGCGGATTCTCGGTCCGGAGCGCCATGCCCGAGTTGCCCGGCCCGAGGTTTCATCGTCGTCCATGCCACGGAGTGAACGCGTGCTGCCGCTATCGAACTACACCGTGCTCGATCTCACCATCGCTCGCGCCGGGCCCACGGCCGTGCGGCTGCTCGCGGACTGGGGAGCGAACGTCATCAAGATCGAGCCGCCGTCCGGACACGGCCGCACGCCGGCCAAGGTCACCGGTGCGCGGCACGAACCCGACGAGCAGAACATGCACCGCAACAAGCGCGGCCTGACCATCGACCTGAAGAATCCGGCCGGCAACAAGCTGTTCATGGACCTGGTGACGAAGGCGGACGTGGTGGCCGAGAACTTTCGTGCCGACGTCAAGCATCGCCTCGGCGTCGATTACGAATCGGTGCGCGAGGTGAACCCCGGGATCATCTACGCGAGCATCTCGGGGTTCGGGCAGGCCGGTCCGTACCGCGATCGTCCCGGCGTGGACCAGATCGTCCAGGGCACCTGCGGGCTCATGTCGGTGACCGGCCATCCGGGACAGGGGCCGGTGCGCGCCGGCATCGCGATCAGCGACACCTCGGCGGGCATGTTCCTCGGCCAGGGCATTCTGCTTGCCCTGCTGCACCGTGAGCGCACCGGCGCAGGCCAGTGGGTGCACACCTCCCTGCTGGAGGCGATGCTGTGCAAGATTGACTTTCAGGGCGCCCGCTACACCATGAGCCGCGACGTGCCGAAGCAGCAGGGCAACAATCACCCGGTCTACGTGCCGATGGGCACGTTCGAGTCAAAGGACGGACTGGTCAACCTCGCGGCGAACTCGCCGAAGATGTTCGCGAACCTGTGCAAGGCGACCGGCGCGGAGCACCTGCTCGACAATCCCGCGTTTGCCGACGACCGGGGTCGACGCAAGCACCGGGCGGCGCTCAACGAGGAAGTGAACCGGGTGACGCGCAACTTCACGACCGCCGAGCTGGTGGAGAAGCTGAACGCGGCCGGCGTTCCCTGCGGGCCGATCTACGACATCGGCGAGGCGTTCGAGGATCCGCAGGCCAGGCACCTGCGCATGACCAAGGTCGCGCACCACAAGGAGCTCGGCGACCTGGAGCTGATCCGCTCGCCGATCAACCTGTCGCTGTTTCCGCACGGCGGCGATTTCCATCACGCGGCGCCCGACCCGGGCGAGAACCGGACCGAGGTGCTGCGCGACTTCGGCTACGAAGACGGCGAGATCGACCGGCTGATCGCGACGGGAGCCGTTTGAGGTCGTTTAGGAAGGGAGGCGTCCGATGCAACTCAACACCGACAAGATGCTCGCCGAGGTGGACGCGGGTATCGGCTGGATCACCTACAACAATCCCGCGCGCCACAACGCCGTCTCGCTGGAGATGTGGGAGGCGCAGGCCGCCATTCTGGAGTGCTTTCAGAACGACGGCGACGTGCGTGTCGTGGTCCTGCGCGGAGCGGGCGGCAAGGCGTTCGTATCGGGCGCCGACATCTCGGAATTCGAAACCAAGCGCGCCACCGCCGAGCAGCGCGAGCACTACGCGAACGTCTCGGCCGCGGCGGGTCGCTGGCTCAACAAGCTCGACAAGCCGTTGATCGCGATGATCCAGGGCTACTGCATCGGCGGCGGACTGGCCACCGCGCTCGCCGCCGACGTGCGCCTCGCCACCCCCGGGTCGCAGTTCGGCATCCCCGCGGCCAAGCTCGGGCTCGGCTACGGCTACGGGGGTATCGCCGCCCTCGCGCGCCTGGTCGGACCGAGCGTCGCGCGCGACATCCTGTTCAGCGCGAGACGCCTCGACGCGGAAGAAGCGCTGCGCGTGGGCTTGATCAATTTCATCGTCGACGACGACGCGCTCGAAGCGCGCGTGCGCGAGTACGCCGGCCTGGTCTCGGCCAACGCGCCGCTGACCGTGCGCCTGTGCAAGGCCGCCGTCAACGAGTTCGAGCGCGATCCCGGCGAGCGCGACCTCGCCAAGCTCGACGAGATGGTCACCGCCTGCTTCGACAGCGAAGACTACAAGGAAGGCCGCCGCGCCTTCATGGAGAAACGCCGCCCCAACTTCCGCGGCGTGTAATCCGCCCAACCGAGCGAATTCGCTCTCGCAATGTGACGAAAAATGCTACTTTGGATGCGTCATGTATGCGCCCACGGCTCCACGCGCCCGTGACGTCATTGCGGAGCGGGGGCGCGCCGCACCGTGAGCGGCACGCACCCGCCGTTGCGGCGCGACGCTGGCGGCAAGCCGCGCATCCTGTTCGCGCCGGCCCGCGAGCACACCGGGAAGGTGTTCGCCCCGGAGGTGATGGCGCGCATGGAGGCACGTTTCGACGTGGACCGCAACCACCGCGACACCGACCTCTCGGAGGACGAGATGCGGGCGCGCATCGCTGGTTGCGAGGGCCTCGTGACCGGTTGGGGCGCGAGCAATCCGCGGGTGTTGCGTCCGCGCGCCGCCATGGCGCTGACGCCGGCGATCATGGAGGCGGCGGACCGGCTCCGGATCATCGCGCATGCGGCAGGGTCGGTGCGGCAGATGCTCGGCGCGGTGTGGCAGGATTACATCGCCGCGCGCGGCATCTGTGTGTTCACCGCCACCGTAGAGATCGGCTACAACGTGGCGGAAACGGCGGTCGGACTGATGATCATGAGCGCCAAACGCCTCATGGAGTACGCCCTGCACGTGCGTGACACCGGCGGCTGGCGCAGCCCCGGCATCCCGGTGGATGAGCAGCACCTGTTCGGCGCCACCGTGGGCATCGTGGGCGCCAGCGACGTCGGCCGTCAGGTGATGCTCCTGCTGCGCCCCTTCGACGTGCGCCTCCTGTTGTTCGATCCCTACCTCGACGCGCAGGAGGCGGGTGCGCTGAACGCCGAGAAGGTGGAGCTGGACGAGCTGTTCACGCGCGCCGACATCGTTTCTCTGCACGCGCCGAGCATCCCCGAGACCCGGCACATGGTCGGCGCAGCACAATTGCGGCGGCTGCGTGACGGCGCGCTGCTGGTCAACACCGCGCGCGGCAGCCTGATCGACCAGGAGGCCCTGATCCGCGAGGCCGGCAGCGGGCGCATCCGGGTGGCGCTGGACGTGACCACCCCGGAGCCGTTGCCGGCCGATAGCCCGTTGCGCCCCATGCCGAACGTCATCATCACCCCGCACCTCGCCGGCCAGGGCCGCTACGGCCACACCCGTATAGGCGAGGCCACCGCGCATGCGCTGGAGGACTTCTTCGCCGGGCGGCCGGTGCGAGGCGCCATCACCCACGTCAGTTGGGAGCGCCTGGCATGAGCCGCGCAGTTCCGCTTCGCGCCTCCGGCCCCCACCAGGTGGCGATGTACGGGTCGCGATCCCTCACCAACTGCTCGACCACCGAGGTTCGGCCACGTCGCGCCGGCGTCCGGTTGGCCGGCCGCATGCGAGCCGGTTGGTGACTTGCGATGCGCAGTGGGCACGATCGGCCACGCCGCCCGGTGCGTTCGCTCCATCGCAGCGCTACCGGCGGTCACCGAGCGCTGCGACCCATGGTGGTGACTGACCAGATCGTCGGGAGCGGGTGCGGTCGAAGAGGTGGCCGGCCTCTCCCGCCGGTGGCTGCATGACACGGACCGGCCCGAGACTGACGAGTCCGACTGATCCGCGCGCCTCAGTAGGCGACGGCGACAGGTGATCAGGGCCATAATGAGACCGCCGGTTGTCGCGGGGAGGTCGCAGCCTATCCGGGTATCAAGCGTCTAAAGGGGGCCGAAGCGCGAAGTCGGCGGATCCGGGAATCTGAGCAGGAGACATAGTGGAACACATCGGCGAGATCGAGAAACGGCTCTGGTCAAGCGCGGACAACCTGCGGGCCAACTCTCCTTTCGCCAGCAACGAGTACTTCCTGCCGGTCATGGGGCTGATATTCCTGCGCCACGCTTACAGCCGCTTCCTCAGCGTAAAGGCCGAGATCGAGACGTCGCTGCCGACCCGCGGCGGCAGACCGCGTGCACTCACCAAGGAGGACTTCTCCCGCAAGGGCGCGATCTTCCTGCAGCCGGAGGCTCAGTTCGACCATCTCGTCTCGCTGCCGGATGGTGCCGATCGTGCGCAGGTGATCATTGATGCGATGGAGAAGATCGAGAAGGACTACGAGACCCTGCGCGGCGCCCTGCCCAAGGCCGAGTACCAGGAACTTGACAACGACGTGCTCGGCCAACTCCTGCGCACCTTCAACGATCCGGCCCTGAGGCGCGCGGACGGCGACGTGTTCGGGCGCATCTACGAGTACTTCCTCACCCGGTTCGCCGACCAGAAGGCGCATGACGGCGGCGAGTTCTTCACGCCGGTGGCGCTGGTGCAGACCATCGTCAACGTCATCGAGCCCGACCACGGCCGCGTGCTCGACCCGGCCTGCGGCTCGGGCGGGATGTTCGTACAGAGCGCGCACTTCATCGAGCGCATGCACCTCAATCCGACCGAACGGGCGACGTTCTTCGGGATGGAGAAGAACCCGACGACGATCCGCCTCGCCAACATGAACCTCGCCGTGCACGGCCTGGAGGGCAACATCCACAAGGCCATCACCTACTACGAGGACCCGCACGAGCTGTTCGGCGAGTGTGACTTCGTCATGGCCAATCCGCCGTTCAACGTGGACGAAGTGGACGCGGAGAAGGTAAAGAACGACCCGCGTCTGCCCTATGCCCTTCCCGGAGTGAACAAGAAGGGCAAGGTCTCCAACGGCAACTTCCTGTGGATCTCCTACTTCGACAGCTATCTGAACGACACCGGCCGGGCCGGGTTCGTGATGTCCTCGCAGGCGTCGTCAGCGGGCGGCGAGGAAGCGAAGGTGCGCCGCAAGCTGATCGAGGCGGACCACGTAGACGTGATGGTGGCGATCCGTTCCGGCTTCTTCTACACGCGCACGGTGCCGTGCGAGCTGTGGTTTCTCGACAAGGCCAAGCCCGCCGAGCGACAGGGGAAGGTGCTGATGATCGACGCCCGCAACGTCCACCGGAAGGTGACGCGCAAGATCTACGACTTCACCCCCGAGCAGCAGAAGAACCTCGCGGCCATCGTCTGGCTCTACCGGGGCCAGCACGAACGCTTCCGTGCCCTCGTGGCCGAGCACCTCGAACGCATGGTCGAAGCAGCCGGCGAAGCCGTGCCCGCCGCCCGGCACCTTGCCGCCGCGCTTGCCGAGGTCGCCACGACGTTGGCCGATGGCGAAGTCTCCGGCGATCTCGCACAGAGCCTCGCCGAGTTCGAGAACGCGCAGCGGACGTTCGACCACGACCTGGACGCCTTCGAGTCGGAGGTAGGCGACATCCGCGGTGCATGGGACGCGTCCGGCCGCGACAACGCCGGGCTCGCCGTGTTCGCCGTACGCGCCAAGCCGCTGGCGGAAGCAGGGCGGGACCTGATCCGCCAGGCCGATCATCTCAACCGGCTGCTTTCGCGCGTGGGCGAGGGTCGAAGGAGCCGCCGAGGCAGTCCGCTCAAGGCCGTCGGCGAAGCGCGCAGCGACGCGGTAGCGCATCTTGGGGCGGCGCGCTACTTCTGGCGGCAGGCGTATTGGCTTCAGGAGCGGTTCCCGGACGCGGCATTGCGGGACGTCGCAGGGTTGGCGAAGCTGGTCGGCCACGACGAGTTGGCCGCCAACGATTGGAGCCTGACGCCGGGGCGCTATGTCGGCGTCGCGCCGGAAGAGGAAGACGAGGACTTCGACTTCGGGCAGACAATGCGGACCATCCACTCGGAACTCGACGAGCTCAACGCCGAGTCGATCCGGCTCGCGGCCACCATCAAGCGGAACTTCGAGGCGCTGGGGCTGTGACGGAACGGAAGTCCATGGGGCGCCGGCGCGCGGGCGCTTCGATTCCCGCACCTCCGGGAAAGGCAGAGTTGCCCGCTGACTACGCCGCGCTGCTCGGTGAGATCAAGGAGGCATCCGCACGGACCGCGTGCGCGTGGTCCTTGCCGCCAACCAGGCGATGGTGCTGCTCTACTGGGACATCGGCAAGGCGATTCTCGCCCGCCAAGAGCGGGAAGGCTGGGGTGCCGGGACCATCGACCGCCTGTCGCACGACCTCCGGGAGGCATTCCCGGACATGCGGGGATTCTCGCCCCGCAACCTCAAGTACATGCGCGCTTTCGCGGCAGCTTGGCCCGAGCGCGAATTCGTGCAGCAGGCTGCTGCACAAATTCCGTGGTTCCACAACTGCGTTCTCCTCGACAAGGTGCCGGATCGCCGAACCCGGCTGTGGTACGTGACCAAGACGCAGCAGGAGGGTTGGAGCCGCAGTGTACTCACGATACAGATCGAGAACAGGTTGCACGAGCGCCAGGGTGGTGCCGTCACCAACTTCCCCCAGACGCTCCCGCCGTCCGACTCCGACTTGGCCACGCAGGTATTCAAGGACCCGTACCTGTTCGACTTCCTCGGCACCGCAGAGCCGCGCACCGAACGGGAGCTTGAGCAGGGACTCGTGGACCACATCCAGCGCTTCCTGTTGGAGATGGGTGCCGGATTCGCCTTCGTCGGCCGGCAGGTACTCCTGGAGGTCGGCGACAGCGACTTCCGCGTGGACCTGCTGTTCTACCACCTCAAGCTCCGCCGGTACGTCGTGGTCGAGCTTAAGGCGGTCCCGTTCAGCCCCGCCTTCGTCGGCCAGATGAATCTGTACTTCTCCGCCGTGGACGACCTGATGCGCCACGCGGACGACGCGCCCACCATCGGCCTGCTGCTCTGCAAGGGCAAGGACCGAATGGTCGTGGAGTACGCCCTGCGCGACCTCGCCAAGCCCCTGGGCGTCGCCGATTGGGAGACCCGCTTGGTCGATACCCTGCCTGACGACCTGAGGGGCAGCCTGCCGACCATCAAGGAGATCGAGGCCGAGCTCAATGGGGAGAAAGGATGAAGTCGCGGTTCCAGCTCAAATCTGGTGGACTTCACGCACAACATGACGGTATTCTCGCATGAGTTCACGTGTTCACTTGCTCGGCAAACTTATCGATTCCGATGGAGGCATTCTGCAAACTGGCCCATTCGGCTCTCAGCTCAAGCAGGCCGAGTACTCCAGCGATGGTGTCCCCGTCATCATGCCCACGGACATAGAAAACGGCGAAGTCAATAAGAGCACCGTAGCTCGTGTGCCCGAGACGACTGTAGAGCGGCTGAGCCGCCACAAAATGAGGGCAGGCGGTATAGTCTTTCCAAGGCGAGGCGCAATCACCAAGCGCGCGTTCATCCGTCCCGAACAGGACGGGTGGCTGTGTGGCACAGGTTGCATAAAGATTGAAGTGAATGGTCGCCGGCTGTGGCCAAGGTATCTCTACTACTACCTCGGACTGAAGGACTCGATAGAGTGGTTAGAAAGAAATGCTGTGGGATCGACGATGCTCAACCTCAGTACCGAAATCGTCTCTCGATTTCCGATTGTGTGCCCAAGCATACCGATACAACGTCGCATCGCCGATATCCTCTCTGCCTACGACAATCTGATCGAGAACAACCGACGGCGGATTTCACTACTGGAACAGGCAGCACGGGAGCTATACCGAGAGTGGTTTGTCCGGCTCCGCTTTCCCGGCCATGAGAGTACGCGGATCTTCGATGGTATTCCGCAAGGTTGGGAGAGAGTCGCACTAGAGCACATCGGGCAGCTTAGATACGGAAGGGCTTTGAAGGCTGAAGATAGAATCGACGGTGATTACCCGGTCTATGGATCAAGTGGGGTCGTAGGAACACACAATACGCCGCACGTGAAGGGGCCAGGCATCATTGTTGGACGGAAAGGAAACATGGGCAACGTATATTGGTCCGATAGCGACTTCTGCGCTATCGATACCGTCTACTATATGGATCCTGTGGCTGTGACGCTATTCCTATACTATACGCTAGAAAACATGGACTTCATCAATACGGACGTTGCGGTTCCTGGTCTAAACAGAAACCTTGCCCACCGCCGTGAATCCCTGCTACCAAGTGTGGGTCTGCGAGATGCCTTCCACAAGGTCGCCCAAAGCAAGCACAAGCAAATCGCGCTGTTGCGGAAAGAAAACAGTAGTCTTGAGTACGCTCGTGATCTCCTCCTGCCACGCTTGATGTCTGGCGAGGTGGCAGTATGAACTGTTCCGCCGCCATCGACCTCATCGCCGTCGGCAAGGATCCCACGACCACGTTAATGCACTTAGGTATATCGGGCTCCCGTGGCAGATGTGCGTTCTTTCAGCCCGGTCAGTGGGACGATCGGGGTTGGAGCCCATGGACGAAGACGATCACGTCGGATGGCCGATGGGTTGGAAGGACTCGGTTAGGATGACGGAGACTCGATGAGCCCGGTGCTCTACAGCGAAGACACCCTCGTCCAGCGAACGACCGCCAAGTACCTCGAGGAGCAGCTTGGATGGCACTCGGTCTACGCCTTCAACGCCGAAACCTTCGGGCCGGACGGGACGCTGGGCCGGGCCGGCGAGGTAGAGGTGGTGCTCACGCGCTACCTCGGCGCGGCGCTCGATTCGCTCAATCCTGGCCTGCCGGGCGAAGCGGTCGACAACGCTGTCCGCTCCATCATCGAAGTGAGCGCAGCCCAGTCCACGCTTCAGACCAACCAGGAGAAGTACGACCTCCTGCGTAACGGCGCGAAAGTCACGTATCGGGACCCGCGCGGCGGCATCGAGACACGTACCCTGCGCGTCTTCGACTTTGACGATCCCGAGAACAACCACTTTCTCGCGGTGCGCGAGCTGTGGATCAAGGGGCCACTCTATCGCCGTCGCGCCGACCTGGTCGGTTTCGTCAACGGTATCCCGTTGCTCTTCGTGGAGACGAAGAACATCCATCGCAACATCCGCCGCGCTTACGACGAGAACCTCGCCGACTACCAGGACACCATCCCCCACGTCTTCCATCACAACGCGTTCGTGGTGCTCGGCAACGGCTTGGAGGCCCGCATCGGCAGCTACTCAGCGCCCTTCGAATACTTCCGCGAGTGGAAGCGCCTCGACGAGGACGAACCCGGCATCGTGGACATGGAGACGCTGCTCAAGGGCGTGTGCACCAAGGCGAACTTCCTCGACCTGTTCGAGAACTACGTCCTGTTCGACGACAGCGGCGAGAGGCTCATCAAGGTGGTCGCTCAGAACCAGCAGTACCTCGGCGTGACCCGGGCGGTGCGTGCCGTGGAGGAACGGCAGACCGCCGGTGGCAGGTTGGGGGTCTTCTGGCACACGCAAGGGGCGGGCAAGTCCTATTCCATGGCGTTCTTCAGCCGCAGGGTGCACCGCAAGCTCGGCGGCAACTTTACCTTCCTGGTGCTGTGCGACCGCGACGACTTGGACAATCAGATCTACCGCACCTACGCCGGCTGCGGTGTCGTCGGCGAACACGAGGAGGTACGGGCCGGAAGCGGCCGGCACCTCAAGCGCCTGCTCGGCGAGCACAAGGCCTACGTGTTCTCCCTGATTCAGAAGTTCAACCGGGACGTCATGCCCGACGAGCCCTACTCGGATCGGGACGACATCATCGTCATCGTAGACGAGGCGCACCGCACCCAGTACGGCCGGCTGGCGCTCAATCAGCGCAACGCGCTGCCCAACGCCCTCTACATCGCGTTCACGGGCACCCCGCTGATGAAGGAGGACGAGATCACCCGGCGGGTGTTCGGCGATTACGTCTCGCGGTATGGGTTCCAGCGGGCGGTGGAAGACGGCGCTACCGTGCCGCTCTACTACGATGCGCGCGGCGACAAGCTCGGCGTCGCCACCGACGACCTCAACGAGCGGATCGCCGAGAAGCTCGACGAGTTCGAGACTGATGACGTGGATGTGGAACAGCGCCTCGAACGCGAACTGAGACGGGACTACCACATCATCACCGCGCCCGAGCGCCTCGAAGCCATCGCCAGAGACTTCGTCACCCACTACGCCACGGCGTGGGAGAGCGGCAAGGCGATGTTCATAGCAATTGACAAGATCACCGCCGTCAGGATGCACGGTCTGATCGAGAAGCACTGGCGTAGTCACGCCAGGCTCAGCAGCGCCACGAATATCGATGGGATAAGCGTGATTCTGGGTCGAGCTGATT
>JAPPGB010000150.1 GCA_028821475.1 Spirochaetaceae bacterium | reverse complement strand
CCCGGAGGGCCGGCGATGCCGGCTGACCGGGCGGCTGATCGGCCGGTGAGCCGTCCGCAGCGCGGGCAGCCGCGCCGTTGGCGCGCGCGCGGCGGGCGGCGGGCGGTCTGCCGGACGCGGTGTATGCACGGTCCATTTCGATTCCGAGTATCCCGGCCGAGACATCCTCCACGATCGGTACGCCGGCGGCGCGCACCTCGTCGAGCGGCTCGTCGGCACCGAGCACGTGACCAATCACCAATGCACACGGCCGATGGGCGAGCATGCGCTGCATCGACTCGCCATCGAGGCAGCCGGTTTCCGGGTCGACGTCGACCAGCAGCGGCTGCCGCCCCGCGGCGCGTGCCGCGTACACGTAACGCAACGGAGCCAGCGCCGACATCAACACCGGCCGCGGGCCGCCGGCAGGAGAATCCTCATCGCCGGCCCCGGTCTCGATTGCCAGGTGCAGCGCGGCCGTTGCCGCCGCGCCGTAATCGGCCAGGGCGAGGCCGCCGCGGCAGTCGAGCGCCGCCGCCGCCTCGCCGATCAATTGCCCCGCGATCGGGCCGGGGCCGACCTCCTCGGACACCAGGCACTCCAGGACCGCGTGCATCTGGCGGCGGCGAATGACAGGCCGGAACAACGGAACCCTGGCGGCCGCCGGCTTGCGGGCCGACCTGCCGGGCGGCGCCCGGCGGCCGCGAACCTGGTCACGGCGCGGCGAAGAGCGGCCGTCGCCTGCGGTATTACGCGTCACGGAGCGTCCCCACCGGCACGGCGAACCGCGCCGGCGCCGCTGCTAGCCGACCTGATTGGTGGCGGGGCGCAGCGGAAGCGATCCGGGGTCACGCTCGCGCGCATCCTTGAGGTGGAGCTTTGATATCTTGTAGTTCTTCAGCAGTACGCGAATTGCGTCGTTTACCGCCTCGCTGCGGTCGTGATAAAACCCCTGCTGGATCATCTCATCGAGTCCCTCAAGCAGGTATTCCGACGTTTCCACGTATGCTTTCGACACTGATCGTACTCCTCAACCGCGGCACCCGTCGGCGTCGACGGGGATGTGGGCCTGGCTAGAATCGAACTAGCGACCTCACGCTTATCAGGCGTGCGCTCTAACCGACTGAGCTACAGGCCCCGGTGTAACCGCGCCACACCCCGATGATGGCGGCGCGAACGACTCGTGTCAATGCGAACCTTGCGGCACCGCCGGTGGGCCGGCGGGCCGCGCTCCGGCCCACTCGGGCGCCGGCTTATGAGGTGTTGCCGTTTGCGGATCCGGCGGATCCGGAATCGTCGTGGCTCGCGAGCCGCGCGAGCGCGCTCTCCTTCTCCTCGATGCGACGCTCGATGTCGCCGAGCTCGACCACCAGTTCCTTCACTCCGACGGTATCGCGCGCAACGCTTTTCTCATCGCGTACGCTGAACGCGTCGTAGACTTCCTGGCCGAGTCGCGAAAGCACCTTCATCGACTGCCGCTCAAGCTGCATGATGTCGAACTTGAGCACACCCTTCTCGCTCAGATCCTTGGCACCCTCGCGCGCCTTGTCCAGAACCTCGCGCGACACGTCGAGCCCCTGGCCCACCGCCTTTTCAATTCGATTCCAAAGGTTCATGCAACCCCCTCCTGCACCACGCTCGCGGCGTGCCGATTGATCGCTCTCGGCATGCAATGTAAGGCTACGGCACGGCGCGCGACCACATTGAGAACGACATTGAGAAACACATTGAGGAGTGACACATTGAGGAGGAGTAACACATTGAGACGGCCACCCTTTGCACAAATCACGTACCGCCCTCTATAGTGGCGGGCATTCCCGTGGCGAGACACAAGATTCGAGATCCCTCACTGGCCGATCGGGGCGCCCTGAAGATCCGCTGGGCCCAGTCGCGGATGCCGGTCCTGGCGCACCTGCAGCGTCGCTTCGAGGACCGCAAGCCGCTCGCCGGGCAACGGATAGCGGGCTGCCTGCACGTCACCAAGGAGACCGCGGTCCTGATCCGGGCGTTGCGCGCGGCCGGCGCCGAGGTGGCGTGGTCGGGCTGCAATCCGCTGTCCACGCAGGATGACGTGGCCGCCGCGCTCGCCGCGGACGGCATCAGCATCTTCGCCTGGCACGGATTGTCGGTGGACGAGTTCTACTGGTGCATCGACGCCACGCTGGAAGGTCGGCCGACGTTGACCCTCGACGACGGCGCGGACCTCATCTTTCGCGTCCATTCGCGGTTTCCCGAGCTGGCGGGCCGGATCCGCGGCGGCACCGAGGAAACTACCACCGGCGTACAGCGCCTGCAGGCGATGGCCGGCGACGGCAAGCTGCTGTATCCGGTGATCGCCGTGAACAACGCGGAGACGAAGTGGGACTTCGACAATGTGTACGGCACCGGGCAATCGGCCCTCGACGGGCTGCTGCGCGCCACCTCGATACTGCTGGCCGGCAAGACACTGGTGGTTGCCGGCTTCGGGCATTGCGGACGCGGCACCGCGACGCGCGCCCGCGGCATGGGAGCGCGTGTCGTGATCACCGAGGTGGACCCGATCGCCGCGCTCAAGGCTACCCTGGAAGGGTTCGAGGTGTTGCCGATGGTGGAGGCCGCGCGGCTCGGCGAGGTATTCATTACCACCACCGGCATGCGCGACGTCATTACGCGCCGCCACTTCGCGGCGATGAAGGATGGCGCGGTGATCTGCAACGCGGGTCACTACGATTGTGAGTTGAACCTCGATGATCTGAAGGAGATGGCGGCGACGCCGACGGAGATCCGCGCCAACAACCAGGAGTACGTGCTCGCCGACGGACGCCGGATCTACCTGCTGGCGCAGGGCCGGCTGATCAACCTGGCGGCAGCCGAGGGTCATCCGCCGGAAGTGATGGACATGTCGTTCGCAAATCAGTTTCTTAGCATGGTGTCGTTGGCGGACGGTTGCGCGCGGCACAACGAGGTATACCCGATCTCCACGGAACAGGATCGGGAGATCGCGGCGATCAAGCTGCGCACGATGGGAATAGAGATCGACGCGCTGTCGCCGGCGCAACAGGCATACGCGCAGGACTACTCGCAGGGCACGTAATGAATTCGGCTATCGGCACACAGTCACTCGAGGCGGTCGCGGGGACGCCCGCCGCCGACACCGCGGAGGCCGCTCACCACGGTCCGTCCAACCTGGTCCTGTTGGGGCCGCCCGGCGCGGGCAAGGGCACGGTTGCGGAGCTGCTGAGCGCGCGCCTGGGCATTCCGCACATTTCGTCGGGGGACATGTTCCGCGCCGCCATCGGCGCCGGCACCCGGCTGGGCAGGGAGGTCGCCGCCACCATCAAGCGCGGCGAGCTGGTTGCCGACCAGGTGACCGTGGCACTGATCCGGGAGCGGCTCGCCGCCGAGGACGCAAGCAGCGGCTACCTGCTGGACGGATTCCCGCGCACCATCGCCCAGGCCGAGGCGCTGCAGGCGCTCAGCGAAGTGAGCGCCGCCATCAAACTCGACGTGTCGGACGACCTCGCGGTGCTGCGCATCTCCGGTCGCCGGGTCTGTACCGCCGACGGCGAAATCTACCATCTCGGCAACCGCCCGCCGCGCGTGGCCGGCGCATGCGACCGGTGCGGACGGGCGCTGACCCAGCGCGACGACGACCGCCCGGCCGCGGTGCGCCACCGCCTGCAGGTGTACCAGCGCCAGACCGCGCCGCTGGTGGAATTCTACGCCAACCGCCGGCTGCTGGTCGGCATCGACGGCACTCCGCCGGCGGTGCAGGTTCGCGATCAGATCCTGTCTTACCTGCGCACCCGCGGCACCTGACCGCGGACCAACGGAACCTCCGCCGCGGCTGCCGGTTACTCGTCCGGCGCGCCGTGCCTCGCCAGCAGGTTCAGCACCATCGGACGGTACAGCAGGTCGTCGCGGGACAGCAGGTCCGCCAGCCGCTCCTCATCCCGGAAACCTCTCTGCAGCGCGGTCCTGAGCGCCTCCAACCCGGCGATCGGATCCTCCACCGCGGTGAGCAGAATCACGGCGCGTTCGAAAGCCGCTTCGCCACGGTACGGGTCGTCCTCCTGCAGCCGCTGCTCGGCGTCGGCGTACAGCTCGAGGGCGGCGTCGTAGCGGCCCTGAATGCGCTCTACCCGCGCCAGCGCCAGCAGGGCGTCGGCAGCGTCGGGATGCTCTTCCAGGTACTGGCGCAACAGGCCGGACGCCTCCGCCGGCGCGCCCACCACGGCGTCGCCGGCGTCGGCGATCAGCAGGCCGAGGTGCAGGCGCGCATCCTGGTCGTCGGGGTACTCGGCCAGCAGTGCGCGCAACTGGATCGCCGCCGCCGGCTTGTCGCCGAGCGTCCACAGCAGAATCGCCCGGTTGAAGCGCGCCGACGAATGGCGCGGCTGCACCTCCAGCAGCCGGACGTACGTCGCCAGCGCATCTCCCCAGCGCCCGCCGCGCCGGTGACTCTCCGCCTGCAGTTCAAGCACCCGCACGTTGTCCGGGCTGGCCGCCAGCAACCGCTCCAGGTGGCCGCTTGCGGCCGCGGAGTCGCCGGACTCCAGGAGCGCGGCGGCCAGGTTGAAGCGCGCATCGGCGGCGGCGGGCCGCAGCGCCACGGCGCGTTCCAGGTAGCGAACGGCGCGCTCGAAGTCTCCCGACTCCAGGAAGCCGGTGCCGAGGTTGTAGTACTCGTCCGCGAACTGCTCACGGGTCAGATCGTTCGATGCGCAACCGCAGGCCAGCGCCGCCGCGACGACGGCCAGGGCGGCGCTGATGCGGCGGAACCACCGGTTCGGCCGGCACGACCGGGCGCGCGCTGCCGGGCGGCAATCGATACGTGTCGCCATTATGCCGTACCCGGCAGCCGGAGGCGAAACAGCGGCTGCAATCGAGCGGCGCTGCAGCGCGGCCGGCCGCTGCCGGGAACACGCCGGGTTCCACGACGCCGGCTGCGCGCGGCTGCGTGGGTGACAGTTCGCATCGCCGGCGGTAGCATTGTGGCGTGACCGCCGCCATCCGACGCGACCCGCGCAAGCTGCTCGCCTGCGCCATGACCGCGGCAGTGTTGACCGTGTCCGCCTCCGCGTGCCAGCGCGGAGCCGCCAGCGAGGCGACCACCAGCCGCTACCAGGAGGCGCCCATGTTGCGCGAACGGGTGGAGGCGGGCGAGTTGCCGCCGGTCGACGAGCGGTTGCCCGACGAACCGCTGGTGGTGGACGTCCCGCAGGTCGGCGAGTATGGCGGCAGTATCGGCGGGGGCCGCGTGGTGCAGAGCGATGAGTGGCGTCCGACCCGCTAGCAGCCCGGCCCGCCGCCGGAGTCCTCCGGCCCGCGGCCGGAGACGTGCACCGGCACCTGGCGTCCGGTCTGGCCCGACTCCAGCAGCGCATCGAGCGCACCGAGCACCTGCAGATTGCGGCGCCCGCTGGTCTCCGGCTCCGGCCCGCCGTTGATCCAGTCGGCAAAGCCCGCCGCCACCTGCGCATCCAGCGACAGCGGGTGCGGCGCGTCGAGCGCCACCGGCTGCCAGCCACCGTCGGCTGAGGTCGCCACCGTGATCCGCTCGACGCCGCCGAACGAAAGGGAGTTCTCGTAGCGCAGCGCGCCGTGCTCGCACTCCACGCGCAGCTCCAGCGTGTTGATCCGGGCATCCGAGGTGGACAGCAGCACGATGCGGCAGCCGCCAGCAAGGGTGAGTTCGGCGGTAGCGGTCGATTCGCGGCGCCAGGTGGTGGCGGGCGGACGGAACGAGTGGCCGCTGACCGCGGCGACCGGCTCGTCCATCATGGCGATCAGCGAGTCCACCTCGTGCACCGTCATCTGCCAGAGTTGGGAGTGCTCGGAGTCGGGGTACTCGCCGCCGCGCGCCTTGTAGGAAACCATGTGCCCTTCCTGCGGCTGCCCCCAGCGGCGCTCCGCCAGCAGCCGGCGCATGGTGCGCTGGCCCGGCAGGTAGCGCCACTGCTGGGTCACGACGACCTTGCGGCCGCGCTCGTCGGCCAGGGCGAGCAGGCGGCGGGCTGAAGCAACGGTCAGGGTGAACGGTTTTTCCACCAGCACGTGCGCGTCCGCGTCAAGCGCCTGGCCCACCAGCGCCTCATGGGTGCGCGCCCAGGTGGCGACCATCACCGCGTCGCAGGTGCCGGCAGTGAGCGCCTCCTCCAGCGACGCGAACGCCAGATCCGGCGCCACCTGCTCCTCGGCGCACACCCGCGCCAGCCGCGCGGCATCCTGGTCGACCACCCCGGCGACCTCGAAGCGCTCACCGAGGGCGCGCACGCTGCGCAGGTGCGAGCGCCCGCGCCCGACGCCGACGATTACGATACGAACGGGACCGGCCACGGTGTCGCCTAGCGGACCGTGCTGCCCGACGGGAAGTCGCCCGGCACCTCGGCCAGGGCAAGCCGGCCGGAGTCGTCCTCCGCGGCCAGGATCATTCCTTCGGACACGATGCCGCGCAGCTTGGCCGGCTTCAGGTTGGCCACCACGATCAGCTTCCGGCCGACCAGTTCCTGCGCGTCGAAATACTCGGCGATGCCGGACACGACGGTGCGCTCGCTGTCGCCGAGGCGCAGGGTCAGACACAGCAGCTTGTCGGTCTTGGGTACTCGTTCGGCGGCGGTGACCTCGGCCACGCGCAACTGCACGCGTGCGAATTCGTCGATGCTGATGGTATCGCCGCCGCTGGCGGCGCCGGATGCGGTTTCGTCGGACATGTCGGCGCAGGTTACCTCATCGCGACGGCGCCTGCCTATCCGCCCGCGGGCAGGCCGGCGTCGAAGGTCAGTCCCGCATTCTCGGACGGGCCCGCGCGATCGCCCCCTGCGGGCCGATCGGCGCCACGGCCTGTGGCGATGCCGCGGCGGATCGCGGTGCCGCGGCGGGAGCCGGCGCCACGGCTGCCGGGCGCGCCGCCACCGGAGCCGCGCCTCGCTCGCGCGCCACGAACACGCGCCTCGCCCAGCGATCGAGATCGTCGAACAGGGAATACATCACCGGCACCAGGAGCAGGGTCAGAAAGGTGGCGAAGGCCAGCCCGCAGATCACCGCGATCGCCATCGGGCTCCACCAGGCGGCCTGCTCGCCGCCCCAATAGAATTCCGGATCGAGGTCGGTGTAGAGGCCGAAGAAGTCGAAATTGAGCCCGATCGCCAGCGGCACCAGGCCGAGAATGGTGGTGATCGCGGTGAGGATGACCGGCCGGAACCGGGTCACGCCGCCACGCACGATCGCCTCCCGAGCGGTGAGGCCGTCACGCCGGCGCAGGATGTCGATGTAGTCGATCAGGACGATGGCGTTGTTTACCACCACCCCGGCGAGGCTGATCACGCCGACACCGGTCATCACCACCACGAACGGCATGCTGAACAGCACCAGCCCGAGCAGGACGCCGACGGTGGACATCACCACCGAGCTGATGATGATCAGCGGCTTGGTGACCGAGTCGAACTGCGTGATCAGGATGAACGCGATCAGAAAGGCGGCAAGCAGAAAAGCCACCAACAGGAACGATTGTGACTCCTGCTGCTCCTGCTGCTGGCCGGTGAAGTTCAGCGTGTACCCGGTCGGCAGGGCGGCGACGAACCCGGCCAGCTCTCCACGTACCTCGTCCACCACCGCGTTGGCGTTGAACCCGGCGCGAACGTCCGACGAAACGGTCACCACGCGTTTCAGATCCTTGCGCGTCACGTCACCGAGGCCGCGGCTTATGCGCCAGCTCGCCACCGAGGAAAGCGGTATCTGCGCGCCGCTGTTCGCCACCACCACCAGGTCGCCGAGCGAGTCCAGGTCTTCCCGGAACTCGGCGGCCAACCGCACGGTGATGTCGTATTCCTCCTCGCCGGCGCGGAACTGGGACGCGACCCGGCCGTTGATGGCGCTGCGGATGGTGTTGCCGACGTCGGAAGTGCTCAACTCATAGAGCGCGGCACGCTCGCGATCCACTTCCACCACCAGTTCCGGCCGTCCCGCCGCCATGTCGCTCTTCAGACCGTCGAGCTTGGCGAACAGCTCCGACTCCTCGAGCAGGCGCACCAGGTCATCTCCGAGCCGTTTCAGGACGACCGGATCGGAACCGGAAATCTCGACGTTGAGCGCCTGACCGGTCGGCGGACCCATGGCCGGCTGCTCCACCGTGATCGCGGCGCCGGCGAGCCCGTCGCCCGCGCCGGCGCGCACCGACTCGATGGTGGCGAACACATCCTTCGCGCGCTCCTCGTAGGGCACGAAGCTGACCGCGACCGACGCCAGGTGGGTGCCGCTGCCGCCGACGGTGGACACCACCGACTCGACATCCCCCATGCCGGGCAGGGCGGCGAGTTGCTCCTCGACGCCGCGAACCAGTGCATCGGTCTGCTGGACGCGCGTGCCGAGCGGCGCCTCCACGTTCACCTGCACCTGGCTCGGCGGTATGTCCTCGGGAAAGAACTCGACCCCCGAGTTGTTCTGGGAGAACAGGGCGCCCGACCCCACCAGCGCCGCCACGGCGAGCGCCATGACTACCGCGCGGCGGCGCAGTGCCCAACGCAGCACCGACTCGTAGTGGCGCACGATCCAGGGCAGGCCAAAATGGATGAGCCAGTGCCCGCCCGGCTTGCCGATCAGCCGGTTGAACGCCAGTACCCCCACGCCGGTGGCGGCCAGCAGCGCGGCGGTGGTCCAACTCACCGTCACCGCCGCGGCCAGCGCGCCGGCGGCTGCGAACAGGAATGCGATGCGCGCCGCCAGGGGCAGACGCTGCCCCTTGACCCCCTCGGTCTCGATCAGCCGCGACGCGAGCGTCGGCAGTATTACCAGGGCCACGAACAGCGACGAACTCAACGTGATGATCAGCGTCAACGGCAGATACTTCATGAACTCGCCGACGATGCCGGGCCAGAACGCCAGCGGCACGAAGGCGGCCAGGGTGGTGGCCGTGGACGCGATGATCGGCGCAGACACCTCGCCGGTCGCGAACCGCGCCGCCTCGGCACGTGTGAAGCCGCGTTCGCGGTAGCGGTAGATATTCTCGACCACCACGATGGCGTTGTCGACCAGCATGCCGAGCGCCAGGATCAGGCTGAACAGCACCACCATGTTCAGGGTGAAGCCGATAAACTGCATGATCACGAACGAAATCAGCATGGAGAGCGGAATCGCCAGCCCGACGAAGGGCGCGGTACGGGTACCGAGAAAGAACAGCAGTATCGCCACCACCAGCAGCAGGCCGGAGATGATGTTGTTCTCCAGGCTGCTCACCATGTCCTTGATGTCGTTCGACTGGTCTGCCGTGATCTTGGTCACCGTGCCCGGAGGCAGTTCCGCCTCCACCTCGGCAAGCACCGCGCGCACGGAGTCGGCGGTGTCGAGAATGTTGGCGCCGCTGCGCTTGACGATGGCGAGCGAGATCACCGGGAAGCCGTCGAGGCGCGCGTAGCTGTCGCGCTCCTTGAAGCCGAAGTCGACGGTGGCGACGTCGCGCACGTACACCGGCCGCCCGTCGCGCGTCTCGATGACGATGTCGCCAATCGCCGAGGTGGCTTCGAACTCGCCCGGCACGCGCACCAGGTACTTCAACTCGCCGACGTCGATGGAGCCGCCGGGCACCGTCACGTTCTCGCCGCGTACCACGTCGCTGACGTCCTTGAAGGCGAGGCCGTAGAACTTGAGCTTGGCCAGGTCCACGTCGACGTGCACTTCTCGTTCCAGGCCGCCGGAGAGCTGCGCCTCGAGCACGCTTGGTATCTGCTCGAACCGCGCCTGGATGTCCTCCGCCACCTCGCGCAGGCGAACCTGGTTGTAGGGTCCGGCGATGTTCACCTGCATGATCGGGAACTGCGACGTGTTGATCTCGAATATCTGCGGATCGTTGGCGGCTGCGGGCAGCTCCGGCTTGGCCAGATCGACTTTCTCGCGTATTCGCTGCAGCGCCTCGGTCATGTCCATGCCGGCGACGAACTCGACGTTGATGCTGGACACCCCCTCGCGCGAGGTGGAGGAGATCACCTTGACGTCGGCGATGGTATTCAGTTCGTCCTCGAGCGGCTGGGTGACCAGGGTCTCGATGTCACCGGGGGCCACGCCGGCATACACCGTCGTAATGATGATGTTGGGAATGACGATCTCCGGCATCGATTCCCGCGGCACCCGAAGGTAGGACACCAGGCCGCCGGCAATCAGGATCAGCATCAGCACGACCACGCTGGTGGGGTGCCTGATCGCCAGGGAGGTGACCGCGAATTCCTTGAGTCTGCGGGTATCGGACCGGTGGTTGCCGCCGTCGTCCGCCGCGCCGGCCCTGACCGCCGGGACGCTGCCCGTGGCGCTGCGCATCTAACTTCCCACCAGGCTGACGGCGCTACCGTCGTCCACCTGCCGGTGGCCGGCCGTGATCAGCCGCTCGCCCGCCGCGAGCCCGGAGGTCACCACCACCTCGTTGGCGTACGAGGCGCCGAGGTTCACCTCGCGCGCCTCGGCGGTAAGACCGTCGGCGCCCTGTTCCGCCACGAACACCTGGAAGCCGTTTTCGGTGCGCTGCACGAGATCCTGCGGCACCACGATCACCTGTTCCTCGCGGGTGCGCTCGACCTGCACGTTGGCCACCAGGCGCGGGCGGATCAACCCCTCGCCGTTGTCGAGCACGATCTCGATCGGAACGGTGCGGCTGCGCCGGTCCACGCTGATGCCGACGAACTCGATCATTCCTTCGAACTCGCGTCCTTCGAGCACGTCGAACGTCACCAACGCCACCGTGCCGGGCACGATCGCGAGCGCGTAGCGCTCCGGAATGCCGGCCACCACCCGTACCTGGTCGGTGGCCAACACGCGCAGCAGACGGGTGCCGGGAGTCACCAGCTCACCGGTCTCGACATACTGTTCGTCGTAGGTGCCGGCGATCGGCGACGCGACCAGGGTGCGCGCCTGCCGGGTCTCCAGCACCTTGAGACGGGCGGCGCTGGTCTGCACCTGCGACTTTGCCTCCAGCACCGCCATCTCGGTGCCGACGCGCTGCTGTTCCCACAGGCGCCGCTGCCGCTCGTAGCGCTCGGCGGCGATCTCGTGGACCGCGCGCGCCTCTTCCACCTGCGCGTCCAGCAACTCGGACGAGATGTGGGCAACCGGCTGTCCGCGCGTCAACCGCTCCCCCTTGGCGACCAGGAAGCTGGCGATGGTCCCGGTCTCTTCGGCGGATACGGTCACGTCGTGCAGCGGCTCCACCTCGCCGACGACGCGGATGTACTGAACGAACGTGGTCGGCTGCACGCGGGTGACCTCGACGTTCACCACGCGCGCCCCGAACGCGGCTGCCAGCGGACCACGGTCCTCCGCCGTCTCGTCGGCCGCGGCGGTGTCGGCGGGAGGCGTGCAGCCGGCGCCCATCAACGCCAGCGAAGCCGCCAGCAGCGTGGCCACCGCCAGGACGCGTGTGGGCGCGAACGCGGGCGCCGACCGCCGGCGCAGCGAGAGCGGCGAGGCGGGATGAGCCGCCGCTCGAGTCTGTACGGTCACTCCGTGACATGGAAGCCGATGAAAACCGATGCCCGCGCATCGCCCGCCGGCCGGCTCCTTCGGACCAGTGCAGCCGGTGTCTCGCGACGGGTTGCTAGCCATCGGCCGCTTCCTCGGTGCTCGCCGAGCGATCCACCAGCGGCACCTGGCCGGTGGCCACTTCCAGGCGCGATGCGGTGGACAGGTAGTCGTACACCGCCTGCGCGTAGTTGAACTCCGCCTCGCGCAACGTGGTTTCGGCGGCGACCACCTCGAACTGGCTTCCGACCCCCGCGCGGTAGCGCGCGGTGGCAATGTCGTACCCGCGCTGCGACTGCACGATCGCCACGCGTTGGCTGGCGGCGCGCGCGCGCGCCTCGCGCATCGAGGCGGCCAGCGTGCGCACCTGGTTCACCATGTCGAGTTCCGCCTGGCGCAACCGGCTGGTGACGAGGCGCAGCTCCTCGCGCCGCTGTTCCAGGCGCGCACTGGGCCTGAATCCGCTGAACACCGGCACCTGGATCGACAGGCCGGCGGACGCCGACAGATCCCACTGCGAGTACCGCTCCGGTCCGAGGGGGCTTCCGAACACATCGTCTTCGTCGTTGTCGGCCACGCGGAAGTCGACGCTGCCGAACGCCCGGATCACCGGCAGGACCTCGCGCTGCTGCACCTCCACCTGTATCTCGCCGAGCGTCACCGACGAGCGCAACTGGCGCAGATCCGAGCGCAGCGTGAACGCCGCCTGGCGCAGCTCCTCCTCGGTCATGGCCGCCAGGGCGACCGCTCCCGAGGCCGCTAGCAGGTCCGCGTTGCCGGCGCTGTTGACGGCGCCGGGCGCCAGTTGCAGTTCGCTGAGCGAGCCGGAAACGGCGACCGGCTGCAACGGGTCCACGCCGAGGGCCACCAACAACCGGCCGCGCGCCGCGGCGACCTGGTTGCGGGCCAGGATCAGGCGCGTTTCCAGATTCGTGAACTGCACTTCGGCGCGCAGCAGCTCGTCGTCGCTGGCGAACCCCTCGCTGTGGCGGGCGCGTGTCTCGCGCAGCGTCTGCCGTACGCGGGCGATGCTCTGCTCGGTGAGCGCCTCCCGCTCGGCGGCCAGCAGGACGTTGAAATAGCTCTGCCGCACCAGGTCCACCACCTGGTGCGCCGCGCCGCGGCGCTCCTCGCCGCGCAGCGACAGCAGGTTGTCGGCCGCGGCCAGACCGGAGAACACGCGGAAGTCCATCACCGTCTGGTTCAGCTTCAGGGACGCGGTCCAGGTGTTGTCAGGCGCGTTCGAGGTGTCCGACTCGATCTCGGGATCCTCGTCCGGGACTACCCGCTGGCTCCAGGCGCCGAGCGAGCGCAGGTAGGATGCTTCGGCGGACACCTGGGGCCACACGCCCGCGTAGGCTTCGCGCACCTGTTGCTCGGCGATCCGCACCGACAAGGCGGCGGCGACAATCTGCAGGTTCCCGGTCAGAGCGACTTCGACCGCGGTGCGCAACGGCAGGGCACCGGAGCCGGGCAGGGTTCCAGAGCCGGACAGGGTCTGGGAGTGGGCGCACACACCGGCCAAGCTGAGGAAGAACAAAATCGCCGGAGCGATCGGGTGCGTTCGCAAGGGCTATCTCGTACCGCCATTTTCGGGTCGACGGCCACCGCCAACCGCTGCTCGGAAAGGTACCGCCCGCCGCCCTGCGAAGTCAATTTGAGCGAGGCCGGCGCAGCTCCGCTGACGGTGCGTGGTTGATGCGCGGGATCAGGCTCTCGATCTCCTCGCGATAGGCGAACAGGGCCGGCGTGCCGCCGGTGCGGACGAATACGGACGCCTGCTCCCCGCCGTGGCAGCCGCCGAACTGCCGGTGGCGCGCCGGGACATCAGCCGGCCGCCGACGCGACCGGCTGCCGGTTTGGCGTGCGCTCCAGCGGCGTCTGCGGCCACACGATGGAGCGCCGGCGCGGCGTGAGCCGGTCGAGCAGCGCCGGTGACGGCTGGTAGCCGTGCCGGAAGTTGCCCCACGACGGCCCGTAGCGGTTCACCAGGATGCGGCGTTCGCCCGCGTTCACGCGCCGCGCCGAGCCGTGCGTGCAGCAGTCCACGAACAGCAGCGCATCGCCGGCGCGCAGGTGCACCTCCAGGCTGCCCTCGATCCGCTCCGCCGACGGCCGCTCGTCGACGCCCATCGAGTAGGAGCTGAAGTCGGGGTGCTCGAAGTTGCTCTTGTGGGAGCCGGGAATCAGCACGGTGCCGCCGTCACCGGGGCCGATGTCGGTGAGTGCGACGATGACGTTGATTTGGTTGCAGTGGAACTTGCCGCCGATGTAGCGGAACTGACAGCGGCTCAGTCCCAGGTGGCCGCCGTTGTGCAAGCCGATCGCCTCACCCGGTCCGCGGAAGTTGACGAAGTTCTCGTCGATGAACAGCGGGCCGTGATGCTCGTCGAAGCTGCCCTCGCCGCCGACGAAGTGACGCACCTTGTCGAACCACGAGGGATGGTCGACAAGGCGCTCGAACGGCGCGCCGGCCTCGTAGATCTGCTGGTAGTTCAGTCCGTCGCGGTCGCCGAAGGTGTGGGCGTGCACGTAGCCGTACCACTCGCCCACTTCCAGGCGCGGCATGGCGTCGAGGCAGTCGTTCAGTTCCTGCACTTCGTCGCGGGCGAGGGCTCCCTTCAGGACCAGAAAGCCGCGCAGGTCGAAGAAGTAGATGTCGCGCTCGGTCACCATACGCGGCCGGATGGTAGGGACACGCTCCGCACGCCGTCAAGGGCGCGTAACCGGTTCACCGCCCCGGCGAGCCGCGGCAACGACGACTCGTCCGCCACGTGCCGTCGACACCGTCACATCGAAGCTGCCCGGTCCAGCAGCGGGGTGACGATGCGGTAGGTCATGCCCCAGATCAGGTGGCGCCGGAAGCGCACCGCCGGCAGCCGCCGGGTGACGCCGCTGCGGGTCATCGGCAACACGGTGCGCTGATCCGGGTCGCGCAGGTGGCGCACGGCAATCCAGTAGGCGGCGGCGACCTCCGCCGGGTCGACCGTCAGCACCGGCGGCTCGCCTTCGAGGCAGAACGCAAACGGCGCCACCGAGCCGTTGATGGGGCGTCCGGCCCGGACCATGGGAATCGGCGGCAGCGCGCCGAGGTAGCGGGCACCCGCCAGGGTGAGGCCCACCTCTTCGCGCGTCTCGCGCACCGCGGCCGCGCACAGGCTGGCGTCGGCCGGTGCGGCACGGCCGCCGGGTAGCGCCATCTGCCCGGACCAGGGATCGCGCGGATGGGTGGCGCGCCGGATGAAGCACAGCCGCAGGTCGGCGTCGCTGCCGGCGAACACCAGCGCGACCGCGGCTTGATCCGCCGAAGGGGAGCGGTGCGCGATTCGACCACCAGGCGCCGGCGACCGCGGTTGCGGGGTTGCGGCCACGGTCGGCGAGGCGGGGCCGCCGGGCGGGCGCACGACGGCGGCGTCCGCGTTCGCGATCGCTGCTTCGATGGCGGCAATGGTCATTGCCGTAGCCTACCGTGCCGCGCCGGGACGGTCATCAAGCGCGCCCGCGGCGCCCGGCGCGCTGTCGAGTGCACGCCGTCAGCGCATGCCGATCACGCGCGCCGCGCCCGGGAGATGCCGGGCGGCGAGGCCGATCATGCTGAACTGCCGGCCACCTCATGCTATTGACGCGGTCGGCGCTGGGCGCAATGCTGAACGGCGAGACCGATCATGTTGACTGCAAAGCAGGTACGACAGTACCACGACGACGGCTACCTGGCGGTTCCCGGCGTGCTCAGCGGTGCCGAGGTCGCGGCGCTGCAGCGCGTGACGGACGAGCTGGTAGAGGCAAGCCGGAGCGTCAGCGCGCACACCGACCTGTACGACCTGGAACCGAGCCACTCACCCGCCGAGCCGCGTGTGCGGCGCCTCAAGAGTCCCAACCTTCACCACGACGTATACGACCGCACGCTGCGCCATCCCGGCATCGTCGCCATCGTGGATCAGCTCGTCGGCCCCGGCGTGCGCTACCAGTCCACCAAGCTGAACATGAAGTCGGCCGGCTACGGGAGCCCGGTGGAGTGGCACCAGGACTGGGCGTTCTACCCGCACACCAACGACGACATCCTGGCGGTGGGCGTGGCCATCGACGCCATGACCGAGGACAACGGCGCCATGATGGTGGTGCCGGGAAGCCACCGCGGGCCGCTGTACGATCATCACCAGGACGGTTACTTCGTGGGCGCCGTGACCGACCGTGACGTGGATCCCGCAGAAACGGTGCTGCTGGAGGTCCCGGCCGGCGGCATCTCCCTGCACCACGTGCGCACGCTGCACGGCTCGGCGCCCAACCGGTCGGCGCGGCCGCGACGGCTGCTGCTGCTGGAGATGTGCGCCGTAGATGCCTGGCCGCTGGCGAGGCCGGTGGAGTGGGAGTCGTTCAACGGCCGCATTCTGCGCGGCGCGCCTACCAACACGCCGCGTGTCACGCCGGTGCCGGTACGCATCCCCCTGCCCAACCATGAGCGCCAGGGATCGATCTACGAGGTGCAGAGCAAGCTGGCCGACCCGGTCCTGGCGCAGCGGGGATAGACCGCCGACGGCCCGCCCTGGCAGCCGGCGGCGGAACACCAGCCGTCAACTGCTAACAGCCCAAGCCGATCTCCACGGTCACCGGGGCGGTGACCGTACGGCGCAGTTGCACCAGCACGCCGGCGGGGGCCGGCAACCACTGCCAACGGAAGTCGGGGCCCGCCGTCAGCCGGGCGCCGTCCACGATGCACACGACGGCCTCCGTCCTGCCGGCAGCCGCGGCCGCGGCGCAGGTGTCGCCGGCAACCCCCGCATCTTCGTCGCGCCGGCGGCCCGGGCCGCTGATCAGGAACGCGGGATGCGCGCGCGCCACCGGCCCGGGGTCGAAGGTGAAGCGGGATTGCCCGGCCGCCGCCTGCAGGCGGTAGGCGCCGATGGCGCGGTCGAAGCCGCCGGCGAGCGCGGCCCGGTCGGCCGGCTGCTCGCGGGCCGCGTCGGCGCCGAGCAGGGCGCCGCGGTAAGCGGTCAGCCGCGCGGGCACCTGAAACTGGTCGCGCAGCAGCAGGGCGGCGGCCTCCGCGGCACCGGTGTCCGCGGTAGCCAGCCACGTTACCGCGATCCAGAAACCGTACTCGACGCCGGGTACGGTAGGTGCGACGCGCAGGCCGTGGCTGGCGGTCAGGCCGCGCGGGCAGCGCCAGCCCAGTACCCGTGCCGGCGCTTCGCCGCCGACGTGGTTGAGTCCGCCGAGCGCGGCGACCAGGTGCCAGGCAGCGCCGGCCACCCGCAACGGGAACACCAGCGCCGCGGGGTAGAGGCGCGCGCAGGCGCCGGCGGCCAGCGTTGCCGTCAGGCCGTTTGCCGGCAATTCCCACACGGTAAAGGCGCGCTCTTCGGCGGCGGCGAGCCGCGCCGGGCCGCTCATGGCGCGCCCGAGCAGGTCGAAGTCGGGCCCGACGCTGCGTCGCACGCGCACCGCCGCCCAGTCCGCCACCACCAGGCGGTCGTCGTAGCACACCACGTGGCCGCGAGCGTAGCCACGCACGTCGGCGTCCTGGTCCACGAAGCGCGGCATCGGTCCGCGCCAGCGCACCAGGTCGGCTACTGCGCCGCGGCCCGGCAAATCGAGCGCCGCGCCCTGGGTGAACTTGATCTCGGAGCCGCCGATGTGCCCCATCTGCAGGCCGCTCTCCCAGAACACGTTGTTGCGTGGATCGAGGCGCGCCGGCTGCTGCCCGGGGTCGGCGCACAGGTGGAGCTGGTGGATGTTGCCGGGACGCACCACCGCCGCGTAGGCGCCGCGCCGCACCTCGTGGCGCGCCACCCACTGGCTCGACACCACGCCGAAGGAGTGCCACACCGCCGTCGCGGGGCCGGACTCGGCAAACAGGCCGACTATCTCCACGCCGCCCATGAAGCCGTCCTCGGCGCCCAACAGCACGGCGCCGTCCAGCAGCACCTCGTGGCGCGTGCCGTTGAAGTGCCAGCGCAACTCGCGCGGCGCCGCGGGCGCCGCGGCGGCCCGGGCCTGCGCCAGCGTAAGCGGGCCGTGTTCGGGATCGGCATCCGCGGCGCGCCGCAGCAGGCGCACCGCCAGGTGGCCGCGGCGGCTGCACAATTCAAGACGCAGGTGGTGGGCGTCGTTGTAGTGGCGCGCGATCAGTCCCCACCGCTGCGGCGCCGGTGCAGCGGGCGCCGTGAAGCACGCCGTCACCGTGGCGTGCATGGCCGCGTCCACGAACAGGTAGGAGCACTCGCTCGCCGAGTCCGCCGCACCGCGGTCCGCGCCGCCGCGGTCTCGCCCGGCGGCGG
>JAPPGB010000149.1 GCA_028821475.1 Spirochaetaceae bacterium | reverse complement strand
TTCGCCGGCGATACGGCCAGGGCGGGCCCACGACGATGGCCGGGGCGCGGCGGGACCGCAGTTCGATGCCGGCGAACGCGGCGCTTCGCGGGCACCGGTACGGGGCCACGACCGGTTCACGAGTTCGGCGGCGAAGCGGCTGGCGTACGCAGCCGGGCAAGGCGCGGTGGAGCGGTCGCCGGCCCTGGCGCGGCACCTCGCCGCGTTGAACGGCTGCGGCGCGTCGCCGGGCTCCCGCTCACGGTACATCCCGGTGGCCGTGCGGCGCGAGGTGTGGCGCCGCGACCAGGGTTGTTGCAGCTATGTCGACCCGCACAGCGGCCGGCGCTGCGGTTCCCGCTATCGGCTGGAGATCGACCACGTGGTGCCGTTCGCGCTCGGCGGCGCTACCGAGCTGTGGAACCTCAGAATTCGGTGCCGTGCCCACCACCGGTTGCGCCACGCTCCGCGCCATGCCCACCCGGCGAGTGGGCCGAATGAGAACCCGGGCGCACCGTGAAGTCGCATGACGCGAGCCGTCGCGCCGGTACGTGATCGCGCCATCGTGGAGACCTGTGACGCCACGCATGATCGCGCCGCCGCTCCAGTTCGCATCGCCTTCGCAGTCTCCCTCGCTACGATGTGGATGCTATCTGCCTACCGCTTCACGCGTTCGCACCCGTGCCGGAGCGCGCGCTTGACATGGTCAGGCGAGCTGTCATGATAGGGAGTTCGGGGATCGAACGGATGGTGATGATGAAGCGTCACGGCGACAGTCAGCGTAGCGACCGGTCGACGCGCGCAACGTCAATCGTCTGCACGGCCGGGCGTGGCAAGGTGCACGAGGCCAGAGTCGCTATCGCCAGACCGTCCGCGCCTTTCCCGTCGACTCGGGCCGTCACGGATCGCCGCCCGCGACCGACTGCCAGCCACACCCACCGCCGGCGTTGCCGGCCATTCACGCTCGTGACTCCCTCACCACGGTCGCCGCGAGGCACCCCGACGAGCGGAAGAAGAAGGTCAAGATGATACTCAAAGGACCGCACGCGCGCGCGGCGTGAACCCGGGTGGACCCGGTGAGTCACACGCCGCGTGCGTCACACATTCGACTCTGTCTGGCCGCCCGCGTTGCGGGCGCGAGAGTAGCCAGGGAGCGGCAACTCGCTACGCAATACTCTCGAAAATCCACATACGGAGGAACGTATGAATATCGTACAGATTACCAGGATCCTCGCGGTTGGCTTGGTCCTGGTCCTGACCGCGACCGGCCTCTGGGCCACCGGCGCAGAGGAAGACGCGACCGCCGCCGCCGACAAGGAGTACGTGACCGACCCCGTCACCGGCAAGCAGGTGATCGCGCCAGAGTATGGCGGGACATTGACCTTCGCCGATCGGGGAGATGGCTTCGGCTCCTATGACCAGTATCATGGCCACGCATTGAGCAACAACAGTCTCGTCATAGAGAAACTGGGCGTCGCTGACTGGGCAATAGACAGGAAAAAATATCCTTTCGTCGGCGGCTACCAGCTGCCCGCATTCGCCGCGAGGGGGGCGCTGGCTGAAAGCTGGGAACAACCCGACTCCACAACGTATGTCTTCCACATCCGCCAGGGTGTCCATTGGCATGACAAGCCGCCGATGAACGGTCGCGAGCTCACCGCCAAGGACATCGAGTATAACTTTCACCGCCACTTGGGTCTGGGCAGCGGCTTCACCGAACCTTCCCCCTGCTGCGCACAGTTGCTCGGAACGTTGCCCTGGGAATCGATAGAGGCCACCGACGAATGGACGGTTGTCATGAAGCTGAAGGCGCCCACCCTGCTTGGCCTGGGCACCATCTTGGACGGGTACTATGCGATACAGCCCCCCGAAGTCATCGAGGCATCAAAGACTGCTGAAGTGCCAGAGGGCAAGATTTCGGACTGGACGGACATGGTTGGCACCGGGCCCTACATGAGAACCGACTGGGTCGGGGGCAGTTCTTTTACCTACACCAGGAATCCCAACTACTGGAGCGACGACGAAAAATACCCGGGGAACCGCTTGCCCTATATTGACGAAGTGAGGGGCTTGGTCATGACCGAATTGGCAACCGAGCTAGCGGCACTGCGCACGGCTAAAATCGACTGGCTAGGTTGGCAGGGCGCGAATCAATTGAGCTCCCTGGACCAGGCAGAGAGCCTCGAGCGCACCAACCCGGAGCTCGTAATCCACGCGTGGTCAGAACGGTCGAACAATAGTGCTTGGCTCAACGCGAGCAAGCCGCCCTTTGACGACATCAGGGTGCGCCACGCAATGCAGATGGCACTGGACGTCGAGACAATGAGCACGACCTTGTACAAGGATTTCGGAGATCCGATACCTCGCGGGCGAGTAGGCCTGGAATTCACCGGCTTCTACGTCCCATTTGACGAGTGGCCCGAACAGCTCAAGGGATACTATACCTATGACGTGGCGGGGGCCGAGAAGCTCCTTGATGAGGCTGGCTATCCGCGCGGCGCCGACGGCATCAGATTCGAAACCAATCTTGTGTGGCTGGATCGCGGTGATTTTGACATCAACTATGCTGAATTAATGGTTTCATACTGGCGTGAGATTGGCATTCATGTCGACATTGATCACACCCCTGGGGCTGACTATGGTCCCAGTGCGCAAGATCCCAATGTTGGAGCCCATTCGTGGGTCTCGGGCGTCAAGGCTTTTCCAGCCAGGCAAATGGAAACATTTTCGAGCGGCTTTGTCTGGAACAAGATCAGCGACGCGCAATATGACGCCTGGTATGAAGAGATGCTGGCTGCTGCCACTGAGGAGCAGCAGATGAGCTTGATCAAGAACATGGACATGTACAGCATAGAGCAGCATTGGATGATCTGGGGGGCCATGGGCCCAGCGTTCAACGTGCACCAGCCGTGGGTGACAGGCTACAACGGCGAAGGCGGTTTCGGGAGAAGTCGAAATAATGATGTCTTCGCCCGCCTCTGGATTGATAGTGCGCTGAAGGAGGAAATGGGTCGTTAGGGGGTTCACCGCGTGTGGCTGACCTGAAGGGAAAAGGGGGCTGGGAGGCGTTCAGCTCCCAGCTCCCTCATGGGGACCGCGAGGTGCGCGGTTGAAGCGAACAGCGTCCTCATCAACCACCGCCGGCAGTGCGACACCCTAAGCTGGATTCGCGGCAGCTCCTGCGCGGGATAAGGCACCTCGGTTGCATCACATGAGAGCCTACATCATCAGGCGGTTACTGCTCATAATCCCCACCTTGTTCATATTGAGCATCCTGGTCTTTCTGTCTGTCCGGTTCATCCCCGGCGACGTAATAGACCTGATGGTGATCAGGATGCAACAATTTGACGGGCAAACTGGCCACATTGACCGCGAAGCTCTGGAGCGTTATCTGGGGTTGGACGTGCCTGTGCACGTGCAGTATGGACGCTGGCTGGGAGTGCTGCCGACCCCCGGCTGGATTACCGGTGAAACCTTCTATAGAGGCCTGCTCCAGGGCAGCCTTGGCGAATCACTGATACGCGGCGCTGTGCGAGTAGAGGAGGAGATAGGAAGTAGATTGCCGGTGACCATCGAGCTCGGTTTCATGGCAATCGTAATCGGCTTGATAGTAGCGCTGCCAATCGGCATCTACTCGGCGATGCGCCAGGATACGGCCGCCGACTACGTGGGGCGCTCGGTCGCCATCATCGGCCTGGCGACGCCGAACTTCTGGTTGGGCGTCATGGTCATGATCTTCCCGGCGATCTGGTGGGGTTGGTCGCCGCCGATGGAGTGGATACCTTTGACCGAAGACCCGCTGGGGAATATTGGGGTGTTCATCATTCCCAGCCTGATTCTGGGGACGGCCCTGTCCGCTGCCACCATGCGGATGACGCGTACGATGGTGCTGGAGGTGCTGAGGCAAGACTATATCAGGACAGCCTGGTCCAAGGGCTTGAAGGAGAGGGTCGTCATCATGAGACACGCCCTCAAGAACGCATTCATGCCGATACTTACCCTGGTCGGTATGCAGTTTCCTATCCTGGTAGGTGGCTCGGTTATCATGGAGAACATATTCAACCTGCCGGGTCTGGGTCGTCTCATGGTGATGGCGCTCATTGAGAGAGACTACCCGGTGGTCTCCGGAGTAAACCTGTTTTTCGCCTCCGCGGTCGTGGGAATCAATCTCATGATAGACCTGATCTATCCCTATTTGGACCCGAGGGTCCGCTATAGCTAAAGGGACAACAGTCAACATGAGTGACGGTAAAGGGATACCATCCGCAGTAAGCGAGCCAAAGAGGCACGCCCGAGCGGCTGATTTCTTTGTCAGGCTGTGGCGGGAGAAGCCGCTGGGCATCGTCAGCGGGATCATCGTGCTGATATTGATCGTGGTGGCTATCTTTGCCGATGTTCTGGCCCCTTATCCATATTGGGAGGTGCATCAGTTAGACAGGTTACAGGGCACATCAGCCCAGTATCTGCTGGGTACCGACCAGTTGGGGCGAGACTTGTTGAGCCGACTTATTCACGGGGCTCGTCTTTCGTTGGTTGTCGGTCTGGCGGCCACTGCGCTCAATGTTGTGGTGGCCGTCATGATAGGCGGCACATCGGGGTACCTCGGCGGCAAATTCGACCTGGTCGTGCAGAGAGTCGTCGATGCCTGGATGGCATTCCCAGGACTTCTATTGCTATTGACGATAATGTCAATCGCGGGCCGCGGGCTGTTACAGATAATACTGGTCCTGGGGATATCCGGAGGAATCGGCGGCTCGAGAATAATGAGAAGCGCCGTTATCGGTGTGAAAGAGAACGCCTATTTTCAGATGGCAGAGGCGATTGGCAATACCAGATGGAGAATACTCATTCGCCATGTCCTGCCCAATATTGCGCCTCCCGTAATCATCATATTCAGCATCAACATCGGTGCGGTGATCATGTCCGAGGCTTCCTTGAGCTTCCTGGGATTCGGTCTGCCGACCCAGGTTCCGAGCTGGGGAGGTATGCTCAGCAGGGAGGGGCGCCTGTACATGGAGATGGCCCCACGGCTGGCTCTCTGGCCTGGTTTTTGCCTGACGGTTACCGTGTACTGTCTCAACATGTTCGGCGACGCCATGAGGGATCTGCTCGACCCGCGGCTGCGGGGCGGTGGCAGTCTCGGTGCCGGAGCCGCCGGGTCGGTTTAAGAGAGCCGCCTGGGGGCCACGCCCTGCGCCACAGGTTTGGGTTCTTCGCGGGCGGGTTGCCATGACCCTTGACGCGGGCCCGATTACGTTGAGCATTGGGTGCATGTTGTCACCGGTTGAAGTCGAACGCTACGCGCGAGACGGTTACGTCGTCCCCGACTTCCGTCTCCCGCTCGAAACGATCGAGGCGATCAAGGCCGACCACGGCAGGCTGATTGCCCGGCACCCGGAGTTCGCGGACTACTGCAGCTCCCTGCTCGTGCATGACCTGTGCTTCCTGAACTACGCCCGCGACCCCGGCATCCTGGACATGGTGGCGCAGCTCATCGGGCCCGACATCGCGCTGTGGAACTCCAGCCTGTTCGCCAAGCCCGCCCGGGTGGGCACGCGCACGCCGTGGCACCAGGACGGCGAATACTGGCCCATCCGCCCGCTGGCGACCTGCACCGTCTGGATCGCGCTGGACGCCTCGACGCGCGAGAACGGCTGCCTGCGCTTCATGCCGGGCACGCACCGCAGCCGGACCCTCGCCAGCCACCACCACAACGACGCCGAAGGCAACGCCCTCCCCCTGGAGCTGGACGCCGAGCACGTCGACGAATCGAAGGCGGTCGACGTCGAACTCGAACCGGGCCAAGTCTCCCTGCACGACGTCTACCTGATGCACGGCTCCGAACCCAACGCCTCCGGCCGCCCGCGCCGCGGCATGACCCTGCGCTTCATGCCGACCTCCTCGGTGTACCACCACGACCTCCGCAACAACGCCGTCGACGCACAGCGCACCGTGTTCCTGGTGCGCGGCACCGACCTCTCCGGCCGCAACGACTTCCGCCTGCGATAGTACTCCACCAGCGCGCGGGTCATCGCAGTGGCCCCATCGCTCCCCCGATCACTGCGATGACTTCGCGCCGCCCGGCGTGGTACCCTACGCGCCTAACTTCGGCGAGCGTCGCGGGTTGCCGGGTCAGGCCATGAATATCGAGGCTCTTCATCTCACCAACTTCAAGCGTTTCAGCGATCTGACGATCGATCTCTCGGCACTCGGCACCGCGCCGAAGTTGATCTTGCTGATCGGTGCCAACGGCAGCGGAAAGTCGTCCATCTTCGACGCATTCGAATATCTGTCCGGGCCTGTCAAAGGGCTCCTTCGCGACCACTACCTGGACTATTTCAAGAAGCGCCCCGATGCTGACATGTCAGTTGACTGCACGCTCGGCGGTGGGGTCACCGTCAAGCGAACCAACAATGAGCAAGTGACCGCGTCCAAGGGCTGGGACGGAAGATCGGCATTCTATGGGCGCAGCTCGTTGCGTACCGTGCCTGAACTCAGCGGGCAAACGGGCGCCCCCGTAGACTTGACCATAGATGCCGATCGTCCGCAGCGATTCATCGAACAGGATACGCGCTTCACCACCGACGTGTCTCAGATCACTGAAAGCATTCTCCGCGAAGTGTGGGGGGAGCCGTTCGACTCCGACACCATGCGGGCGCGCTTCACCGATCCCATCAACGAAGCTCTAGAACGCGTTTTCAGCGCGAGCTTCGCAACCGGTCTGCGACTCCACACGCTGATCCCGGCGCTGTCCGGGAAGCCGCCGGATATCCGGTTTCAGAAGGGCGGCTCCGAGGTCCATTACGATCTGCTCAGCAGTGGCGAGAAGGAAGTGTTCAACATCATCCTGAACCTGTTCATCCGTCGCGAGCACTTTCCCAACGCGATCTACTTCATCGATGAGTTGGACGTCCATCTGCACACCAGCTTGCAGTACGCGCTCGCCAAAGAGATAGTGGAGCGCTGGATTCCCGAGAACTCGCAACTGTGGACGGCCAGCCACTCGCTCGGCTTCATCGACTACGCTGGCGGCAGCGACGACGCTGCGATTCTCGACTTCGACGACCTCGACTTCGATCAACCGCAGACGCTTCATCCCGCTCCGAAGTCAGAGCACATATTCGACATTGCAGTGCCCAGAAACTCAGCGCTCAAGGTGTTTTCAAACAAGCGTCTCATGATCTGCGAAAACAAGGATGCGCGCCTATATAACGCGATCGATCTTCCCGAACTGCTGTTCATCGGTGTCCGAGACAAGAATTCGGTGGTAATCCAACTCCGCGGTTCAGATGACTATGAGGGACTGATTGACCGTGATTTCCTCGGCAGCGAAGAGATTGCCGAGATCCGTCGTCGCGAATCGACTCTCCATGTACTCAGGTACTATGCGCTGGAGAATTATCTCTATCATCCCGACAATATCTCCGAGTTGGATCCGGAAGGATACGACGATGCGGCCTATCGGGCGGCACTGGAGAACCAGATGGCAACGGTTCGCGACCGCTTGCTGGTGAATCTGCGTGGCAGCCGCGCCAGCTACGAGGTCATACAGGATCTCTCGAAGGAGCTGAAGGCGCGCGCGATTCAGGAAATAGAGCAGGCGACGGCGTCGAGTGATTTCGAGACCTTCTATCCCTTTCTGGACATGAAGAAGAACCGTCCGACAGCATACCTGGCAGGATTCAACCTGAGGCCAATCGACCTTGCCTCGACACGTTGGATGCGAGCTGAGATCGCGGCGCAGGTCGGGTGAAGAACCGAAACCGAAAAAAGCGATGCGGGGGCGTCGGCTCGCAGCGCTGACGACGGTTGCGGGAGCCGCATTGATGGCCGCTGTGCCGGCGGTGGCGGAGGCGCCGGATACGGCGGAGCTGTTTGTGGTTGCGAACGAAGCCGCCGGCATCGACGCGCCGCACCGAGGCGCGTGGGCCGAGTTCGTCCACGACTCCTTTACCAGCGGCTACCTGGGGATCGGCCAAGCTTGGGGCGACTGGGACAACGACGGCTGGGTGGACCTGTTCCTGGCCGGCGGGCAGAGCCCGAGCATGCTGTACCGGAACGACGGCGACGGTACCTTCAGCGTCCCCCGGCAGGCCGCCGACGTGGCGCTGGCCGACGCCTGGACCGGCGGCGCCGTGTGGGCCGACTACGACAACGACGGCTGGCGCGACCTGTACGTGCTCACCCACGGCGCCAACGTCCTGTTCCGCAACGAGGGCGGTGCGCGCTTCCGCGACGTCACCGCGGCCGCCGGCGTCGGCGACGCCGGCAAGGGCGCCACCGCGGCCTGGGGCGACTATGACGGCGACGGCTTCCTGGACCTGTTCGTCGCCAACTGGCGCTGCTACCCGGACTGCCCGCGCGAGCGCGCCGCCGCCCTGGCCAGCGACCGGCTGTACCGCAACCGCGGCGACGGCACCTTCGAGGACGTCTCCGGGCTGCTCGGCGCCAAGTTGCAGGGAGCCGCCTTCTCGGCCAGCTTCGCCGACTTCGACGACGACGGCGACCCCGACATCTACGTGGTCAACGACATGGTCGAGCATCCGGTCGGCAACGTGCTGTGGCGCAACGACGGGCCGGGGTGCGGCGGCTGGTGCTGGCGCGACGCCTCGGCGGAGACGCGCACCGGCGCCGTGCGCAACGGCATGGGCCTGGCGGTGGGCGACTACGACAACGACCTGGACCTGGACTTCTACTTCTCCGACATGGGCGAGCCGATGGCGCTGCTGCAGAACGTGGGCGGCCGCTTCCGCAACGCGACCGAGGCGGCCGGCGTGGGGGGCGGCGGCGGCAACATCGTCGGCTGGGGAACGGTGTTCTTCGACTTCGACAACGACGGCTGGCTGGACCTGTTCCTGGCCGCCAGCGGCTACGGCGAGCGCTTCCAGGCCTCCACCGGGTCCGTCGGGCTGCTGTTTCCGCACGCCAACGTGCTGTACCGTAACCGCGGCTACGGCAACTACGTCGACGCGACGCCGCCGTCCTGGCACGAGCGGCCCCGGCCGAGCATGGGCGTCGCGTACGCCGACTACGACCGCGACGGCCTGGTCGACTTCGTGGTCGGCAACTTCGACGTGGGCTACACCCTGTACCGCAACGCCGGGCTGGCGGGGGCGGGCAACCACTGGCTCACGGTGCGCCTCGAAGGCCGCCCGCCGGTCAACCGAGATGCGATCGGCGCGCGCGTGTTCGTGACCCCCGGCAACGGCCGCCCGCGCATGCAGGAGGTGAAGAGCGGCTCCAGCCTCGGCGCCGGCAACGACACCGCGCTCCACTTCGGCCTCGGCGCGGCGCCGGCCGCTATGGTGCGAGTGCTGTGGCCCGACGGCACCGAGGAAGAGTTCGGCCAACTGGCCGCGAACCGCGAATGGCGCCTGGTCTACGGGGCCAAAGGGGAGGAGTCATGAGTCGCAATATCCCGGCACCGTACGCCGGCGCGCCGCCGTGCGGTCACTCGGCGAGCATGCGCACGTTGCGGCCGCCGGCACGCGCCACCAGCTTACCGCTGCCGGATTGCTCCGCGGCCGCCAGGGCCAGGCTGCGGTCCGGGGCCTGCACGCGCCCGGCGCCCGGGTCGTCCACCGGCAGCACCGACTCCTTCAGCAGCCGCGCGTACGGATGCTCCGGCGACTCCAGCACCGCCTGCGCCGGGCCCATTTCCACGATGTAGCCTTGCTGCATGATGATGATGCGGTCCGAGATGTAGTACGCGGTGGCCAGGTCGTGGGTGATGTAGATCACCGTCACGTTCAGGGTGTCGCGCAGGTCGCGCAGCAGGTTGACGATCGACATGCGCAGCGAGGCGTCCACCATCGACACCGGCTCGTCGGCGACCAGGACCTCCGGGTTGGGGATCAGCGCCCGCGCGATCGCGACGCGCTGCAACTGGCCGCCGGAGAGTTCGTGGGCGTAGCGCCCGCGCACCTCTGCCAGGCTGAGGCCCACCTTGTGCAGCGCCTCGTCCATGGCGGCGTCGACGGCCTCCCGGCCGCTCGCGCCGAGCAACACGCGGGCACTGGCCTCCAGGTAGCGGTCCACCCGCTTGAGCGGGTTGAACGCCTCGAACGGGTTCTGGAACACCGGCTGCGCGTGGCGCATGAACTCGATCCGCGCCGCGCGGCCGCGGCGGTCCGCCATGCTGCGTCCCGACAGCCGGATCTCGCCCGTGGTGGGGGCCTCCAGCCCCAGCATCATGCGCGCCAGCGTGGTCTTGCCGGAGCCCGACTCGCCGACGATCGTGAACACCTCCGGCTGCCGCTCCTCGATCGCGAAGCTGGCGTCGGTCACCGCCTCGACGTAGCGCCGGGACAGGATGCCGCCCATGTGGAACCGCTTGGAGACGTGCGCCACTTCCAGGATCGCGCTCATGCCGGCGCCCCCTCGGCCGCGCCGCGCGCCGGCGCCGACGGCTCCGGAGGCTCCACCTCGGCGCTGCGCCAGCACGCCGAGCGGTGGTCGGCGCCGACCATCTCCAGCGGCGGCACCTCGGTGCGGCACTTGGCGATGGCCAGCGGGCAGCGCGGGTGGAAGCGGCAGCCTCCCGGCGGGTCGGACAGGGCCGGCGGGCGGCCGCCGAGCGCCGGCTTGCGGGAGGCGTCGCCGATGCGCGGCAGGCTGGCCACCAGGTGCGCCGTGTAGGGGTGCTTGGGCTCGGTGAACAGCGCCCGCGTGGGCCCCTCCTCGACGATGCGCCCGGCGTACATGATGCCGATGCGGTCGGCCATGTTGGCGTGCACGCTCATGTCGTGGGTCACGAACACCACCGACGACCGCAACGACCGGCGAATGTCGTCCAGCAGCGCCAGCACGTCCTTCTGCACCACCACGTCGAGCGCGGTGGTGGGCTCATCGGCGATGATGAAGCCGGGCCGGCACACGGTGGCGAGCGCAATGGTGACGCGCTGCCGCATGCCGCCGGACAGCTCGTGCGGGTACGCGCGCAGCACGTCCGGCGACAGGGAGAGCCGCTCCAGGTGCTCCTCGACCGCCTGCCGGAAACGCGGTTTCGACAGCTCCATGTGATCGTAGGCGAAGTCGGCGAAGCTGCGCTGGATCCGGCGCACCGGGTTCAGCACGCTCATCGAGCCCTGCATGATGTACGACACGTGCCTCCAGCGCAGGCGGTTCAGCTCCTCCGCGCTGACCGCGTACGGGTCGATCTCACCCCCGTCGAACCGGTACCGCATGGAGCCGCCGACGATGCGCAGCGGCGGATGGATGGCGCCGGCGAACGTCTTGATCAGCGTGGTCTTGCCCGACGAGCTCTCCCCCGCGATGCCGTACACCTCGTCGGCACGCACCGTAATCGATATGTCGTCCACCGCGCGCACTTCCCGCTGCACGCCGAAGTAATTGGTCTGGTAGTACGCCTTGAGGCTGGAAACGGTCAGGACGTCCGCCATCAGCCGCCCATCCTGCGCAGCCGGGAGCGCGGATCGATGTACTCGTTGAGCGAGACGGCCAGCAGGTAGAGGCCGATGAACATGATCACCACCAGCACGACCGGGATGACGATCCACCACCAGACGCCCACGATCATCGCGGAGTGGTTGTTGGCCCAATAGATGGTAGTGCCGACGGTGGCGATGTTGATGTTGGTGAAGCCCAGCACCGCGAGGGTCACCTCCACCCCGATCGCCCACAGCATGTTGGCCATGGCGGTGGCGAACACCACCGGCATCACGTACGGCAGGTGCTCCTCGAACATGATCTTCAGCGGGCTCATCCCGGAGAAGGTGGCGTGGCGGGTGAACTCGCGGTGGCGCAGCCCGAGCGCGATGGAGCGGATCAGGCGGGCGTCGAACGGCCAGCCGAGGCATGCCATCAGCAGCGCCAGGTTGATGGTGTTGAGGCTGTCGCCGAGCACGAAGTAGAACACCAGCAGCACCGGCAGCAGGGGCAGCGTGACGAACACGTCGTTGACCACCATCAGCACGCGGTCGACGACTCCGCCCACGTACCCGGATACCAGGCCCACGGTGATGGAGATGACGCGGCTGAACGCGGCCACCATGATCCCGAACCCCAGCGTGTTGCGGAACGCGAAGGTGAGCTGCCAGAACAGGTCCTGGCCGCGCGAGTTGGTGCCGAACCAGTACTCGCCGGAGGGCGGCAGGTCCGGGAACTCCATGAACTGGATGTCGGGGTCGATCGGCGAGACGAACGACAGCAGGGAATAGACCACGATCACGCCGAGAAACGCGACGCCGACCGCGAACTCCCGGTTGTAGCGCAGCAGATCCCGGATGATGTGCAACACCGGTCTACCGGCCCTTCACCTGCGGATGCAGCACGCTACTTGACCCTGACCCGTGGGTCCAACAACGGGTACAGCAGGTCAATCACGAAAATCGCCGTCGCCACGGTCGCAATCGAGATCGAAGTGACGGCGAGCACGAGCGTATAGTCGCCGGCATTCACGGCGTCGATCATCAGCGTGCCGACGCCGGGATAGGAGAACACCTCCTCGGTGATGATGGTCCCGGAGAACACGCCGCCGAGCACCATCGCCAGCGCCGTGAGCTGCGGGACCATGGCGTTGCGGATCACGTACGAGCCGACGATCCTGCGGCTCTCCACCCCGCCGAGCTCGGCGTAGGTGACGTAGTCCTCGGTGACCACGTTCGACACCAGCGCGCGCATGCCCAGAAACCAGGTGCCGAGCCCGACCACCACGATCGACGACGCCGGCAGAATTGCGTGGTGCACGATCGACAGCGCGTAGGGCAGGTTCCAGCCCGGCTCCACGAACATTCCGGCGCCGCCCGAGATCGGCAACACCGGCCACACGAAGCCGAACAGGATCAGCATGATGAAGGCGACGATGTAATACGGGATCGGCTGCACGCCGACGGCCAGCACCCCGAACGCCTTCAGGAAACGGTTGTCCTGGAAGTAGCCTGCCAGCCCGCCGAGCAGGTTGCCGACGGTCCAGGTGATGACGACGGTGGTGGTGAGCAGGCCGACCGTCCACGGCAGCGCGCGCCGTACCAGCCGGAGCGCCGGCGTCGGGAAGGCGAGCAGCGACGGGCCCATGTCGCCGCGGAGGAGGCGGCTCCAGAAGCTGAAGAACTGTCCAAGCAGCGGCTTGTCGGTGCCGTACAGCTCGGTGAGCGCGGCGCGCATCTGCTCCTGCGCCTCCGGGCTGAACCCGGCCCTGCTGGTCAGGCGTCTCATGGTCTGCTCCACCGGGTCGATCGGCGACAGGTGGGTGATGAAGAAGGTCGCGCTCACCCCCAGGAACACCACCACCAGCAACTGGCCGAATCGTTTCAGTACGAACAGACCGTACGCTCTCATGAGTTCGTTCTGCCGTGGACGGGCCTGGCCCCGGATCCCGGCCGAAAGAATCCGCCGCGGTATGGCAGATTCCTTCGGCTCGGGACGGGAGGGGCCACGCGCGTTACCGGGACGCGGGCTCGATCAGGTTCAGGATATAGCGCCCGTTGGCCCAGTTGGTCACCGGGTTCGCGTAGTTGTTCTCCGAGGTCGGGAAGTTGGTCCAGTAGCGGTTCGACTGCACCGAGAACACGTTGTACGACATGATCGGGATGGTCGGCATCTCCTCCACCGTCAACCTCACGAACTCCTGCCCCAGCTCGACGCCGCGCGGATCGTTGAAGTCGATGGTGCGGATCTCCTCGATGATCCGGTCCAGCTCGGGATGCGACCAGCGCTGCCAGTTGCGCGCCGACTGCCGCGCACCAGGCTCGGCCACGAACTCCGAGTGCCAACTGTCCAGGAAGAACGACAGGTCGGGGTGGCCGCCCCAGGTCTCCACCGACCAGCCGATCTGCGCGTCGAAGTCGCCATTGAACATCTGGTCCCACAACTGCGGATCGGTCCTGCTGGTCGCGTGCACGCCGGCCTGGATCCACTGCTGCACGATGATCGATCCGAGCCGGCTCATCACCCCCTCCGCGCTGTAGCCCAGCTCGACGGAGAAGCGGTCGCCGTTCGGCATGTACCAGTCGTTGCCGCGCTTCTCGAAGCCGGCGTCCTCCAGCAGCAGCGTGGCGGCCTCCAGGTTCTGGGCCCACCAGCCGTAGCCGAACGAACGCCGAATCGCTCTTTCGTCGTCCGGCACGCCGTCGAACTGGCGGCTCACGGTCTGCGCGATCCGCAGGGTGATCTCGGGATCGTACGGCTGGAAGGTCTTGCCGCCGGCTTCGAAGGTGTAGGCCTCCAGCCAGTCCTGCATCGGCTCATGGTAGTCGTCCGGGTGCAGGCCGGTAGGCGGCACCTGGATGGCGGAGAACGTGGCCGCGCCGCGGTAGCTGGCCAGCGACATCCCCTGCGCGTCCAGCATCAGCGCCAGCGCCCAGCGCACCCGCTTGTCCTGGAACTTCTCGTTCTGGAGGTTGAAGATCACGGCGGGAAGCGTCGGGTCGGGGTGGGCATACGGGAAGCCGGGGAACCAGCCCTGGGTGGTCTCGTCCTGCTTCACTATAGAGAACGTGCCCTCCGGCGTCAGGTCGTGGATCATGTCGAGGTCGCCGTTGACCATCTCGATCAGCCGCCGGTCGGTGGGAATGCCGTGCCGGTAAATGGCGTAGCGGGGCGCGGGCATGCCGAATTCGGCGACGGTGGTGCGTTCCCAGTCGGGGCGCCGCTCCCAGATGTGCCAGGATCCGTTCGGATCGTAGCTGTGCAGGGTGTACGGCCCCAGGCTCACCGGCGGGTTGAACTCGAACGTGGTGGGATCCTCGTTCTCGAAGATGTGCTTGGGGATGATCCAGGCCGCGTTCCAGCGCACCGAGAATACCGCCTGGAAGCGCGAGTTCGGCTTCTTCAGGATGAAGCGGACAGTGTGGTCGTCGATGGCCTGCACCGAATCGACGTTGGTGCTGAACGCCCCGCTCCAGGTGGCGCTCGGGTGCTCGATCTGCGACTCGACCGTGTAGACGACGTCCGCGGAGGTGAACTCCACGCCGTCGCTCCAGTAGATGCCGGGGCGCAGGTACACGGTCATCTCGGTGAAGTCGTCATTGTACTCGGGCGGCCCGGAGGCGAGCGAGTTGTGGATCACGCCGTCGACGCCCGCGTTGGGGTCGATATACCAGAAGGTGTCGAGCGCGAGCTGGTGCAAGCCGGTCGACCAGCCGCCGCCGCACCCCCACCAGAGGTTGAAGCAGCCCGGATTGGCCGGAATCCCCTCCGGATTCTGGATGATCAGGCTCTCTTCCCGCGGCAGGCCGCCGATCTGGCCCCACAGTCCGGTCGCCGCGAACGCCAGGACCAGCGCCCCGGCAAGTGTCTTGGTTCTCATGAGTGTCTCCCTTCTCGGGGTTGGGCCTTCTCCGGCTGGACAGGGCCGAGTGGCACACCCGAGTATGTGTGAATTTGATCGGCGCATGATGGCAGAACAAGACGAGCACGGTCAATCGCCGGCACTCGCGCTATTCGGGCTATTCGCGCTCGCTGAACCACGACTTGGGTCCTGGGCAATGAGGACGCTCGGACGGAACCACAGCGCCATCGACGGTCGCACAGGGAGCAGAAGGTCGATCGGGTGCCAGGGCGGGTGATGAATATGGTCTCTCTGTTCCCCAAGGAACACGATCCATCCAGACAAAGTGATGCTGAGTTGACTTGTACGGCTGCCCGCGGTACCCGTTGATTGAGGTGCCGGACGAATCGGTGTGTGCTCCGGCAGAGCCGGCGTCCGAGGAGGTGTCTCCATGAGACTGTACGGTCACTCCGTGACACGGAAGACGATGAAACCCGATGCCCAAGCATCGCCCGCCCGCCGGCTTTTTCGGACCAGAGCACGATCACTGAGCCTCGTTGCGGCCGCGGCGTTCGCGCTGCTTGTCCTGTCCACCTGCTCAGCACCCGAATCCCCACCACGCGAGAGCAGGCCGCAGAACGGGAACACGCAGCCGCCGGCAGTGGGGACACCGCCCGAGGTGGGCAACCCAGCCACGGACCTGATGTCCGCTGCCGCCCGCAACGCGCCGCGCGCCGGCAGCGTGACCCAGGGCAGCAGAGGCGAGGCAGGAATCACCGCAGACCGCGTGAGCTGGACGGGCAACGGCGTCCGGATCGAGACGCGCCTCCTGACCCAGGATGTTACCCGTGACATTGATCCAGCCAGCGGCTTGAGATACTTCACGGACAGCGGCCAGAACGCGGTGGCGGCGGTCGTTTCCCGGATATCGAGCGTGTCGGGGGTGCCGACGCCGCACTTCGATGCGACCGATCCGGTGGTGTTCGGCCCCTGGATGTACCACACGGCAAACGGGGTCGTCTGGGGCATGTTTGCCGACGGGCTGGCCAAGGCGGCAGACCTCAGCCCAGTCCCTGGCATCTACGGCGGCACCACCATCGGCGTGTACACGGATGACGCCGGCATTGTGGAATTCTTCACCGCGCGGGTCGTGCTTGAACTGGCCGAAGACGGCTCCCTTACCGGTGCAATCGACCAGGTCCAGTCCGTCGACGGTGTGCAGGTGGAACTCGACGATGCGCTTCCCACCATAGGACTCGAGATCGCGGCCGCGGCGCCGCCGGACGGCCTGCGGAAGGGGGAGACCGCGTTCGCCATCGGCGGTAACCGGCAACCGGGCGCCCACGGCAAGTGGGGAGCGGCCTTCTTCGAAGACGGCGTGGCAGCCGGTACGTGGGGGGTGACCACCGACAATCCCTTCCCCTTCTCCGTGGTAGGCGCATTCAGCGCGACCCGCCAGTAGAGTCGTTCACCACCGACGGCGCCGGTGCCGGATGCGAGACGACACCCGGCGCGGCGGCCCGAGGCGTGCACCTGCGGCTCGGTCATCTCCACGGCCGAGCGACGGGTCGATGTGGCCGGCGACGATCTCGTAGTCGTGGTGCGCGGTGCAGTTGACGGATTGCCGGGAGTCGCAGCACCGTAAGGGGGTGAGACTGCTTGACACCACGGAGGGCTGCCAGTGAGTCGTCTCCGACAGGGCAACGGCGATGACTATCCGGAAGCCGCTGGCAAGCACCTCAAGGACGCCGGGGTTCTCATGACCGGATCGCGCCCCGACGGCGCCGCCTATCTGGCGGGCTACGTAGTGGAGTGTGCGTTGAAGGCACTGATTCAGGTGCAGACCGGGCGAGGTCTCCGATCTCACGACTTGGCCGGCATCCGCCGCTCACTTGGCGCGATTGCCGCTCAAGCCGGTCCACAAACGCAGCGCCACTTCGCTACTGCTGCCGCGCTCCTGAGTAATGCGCGTATTCTGAGCTGGAACCCCGAGATGCGCTACCGTGCGGGCGGCAGGGTCACGTCCACTGTTGCCGGGTCGTGGCTACAAGAAGCCGGCGCTGTGTATTCGAGAGTCATCGGCGGCCTGCGTCTCGACGGAGTGATTTGATGCTCCACGTCGACGAGGCCCACGACCGTGCAGAATCCATCCTGAAGAGATTTCTGTCAGACAAGCCGTCATCATGGCGCATCCTGCTGATCAAGGACCTGTTTGCCCGGCTCCGGGTCATCCTCTGGTGCCCGAAGTCGCGTTGGGAGGCGGCGAGTGTCGAGATCGATCAGGTTCTCCAGGACGAAGCGCCCAACTATTGGACTCGTGAGGTGCTTCGTGGCTCCGGCAAGAACGAGCCTCCCGACGGCGAATGGCAAGCTGAGGCATGGCAACAAGGCACTCCCATCGGCGACACCGGCGGGGTGCGCGTCATGGAACGACAACGCACCAAGGAGGGCTGGTTCGAAGCACCCGCGGCGCCCCCCTGGACCGCGGCTAGGGGAAGGCCGACCATCACTTCCTTCTACTCCTTCAAGGGCGGAGTAGGACGGTCGACGGCGCTGGCTGCCACGGCCCTGCACCTGGCTGCAGCCGGTGAGCGGGTCGTGGTCCTCGATGCCGATCTCGACGCTCCGGGCGTGGGGTTCCTGTTGAGCGCCCACGATGGTGCTACCGCATCCTGGGGGGTCGTCGACTACCTGATCGAGCAACCTCTCCTCGGCGGCAACGACGAGCTCGACTTGAGCGACTACTTCCATCGTTGTCCGCCCTCGTTGTTCTCCGGAACTGGAGAGATCATGGTCTTCCCGGCAGGGACGACCGATGGCAGGTACGTCGCGAAGCTGGCGCGGCTCGACTACGCAACCCTCCACGGGGGCGAGACCCATCCGTTTGTCCGGCTACTTGAGCAGATTCGCCAAGAGCTTGCTCCGGACTGGATCCTCATTGACGCACGAGCCGGCCTTGCGAACGTATCGGGGTTCGTAATGGGAGGCCTGTGCCACGTGCACGTGGTGGTTGGAACGCTCGCGGAAGCAAGCTGGCGCGGACTGGCGATGATACTGGAACGACTTGGGGCCGACCAAGTACGCGCGCAGAGACCACAGGCCGAGTGTGTCTTGGTAGCAGCCATGGTGCCGCGCTCCCAGGAACGCCAATATCAGGAATCGGTGGCTTGGTTTACCGACCGCGCCCAGGACGTGTTCAGCGACCGATACTACGCCGCACCGGATCAGGGGGACCAATTCTGGACGGTGGACGACGTGGAGAGCAGCGATGCACCGCACGTTCCCGTGCCCCTGTCGTACGATGAGCGTCTTGTACTATTTCGCGAACTCGATGAGGTTGCGAAGGATGTCCTGCTGGACGGTGAACCCTACCGCAGACTCGCCGAGCGCGTGCGGACCAGTCAGGCGCGAGCCCGGTAGGTACCCGAGTGAGGAAACGGCTCACCAAACAAGATTGTGCAGAGCTGCGGGCCCAAATCAGCAACCTTGGCTACGGTCAGGCGGAGGCTGAGTCCGGCGATCTATTCGCACGACGTCTGCACCCTGTCCCGGAACATCTCAGAGCCCTCGATCCCAACGTCGTACTCGTCGTTGGTCCGCGTGGTTCCGGAAAGAGTGAGCTGTTCAGCGCGTTCTTCTCGGAGAATGACGATCTCGGAGACGCCATCATGCGCTATGCACCGGGGTCGGCAGGATTCCAGATAAGATCCTCTTCCGCCGAATGGAAGCGTGCCCATCCTTCCGGCACTGCATTCCCAGACGACCGTGCACTCGCTCAACACATCGACTCGGACAGCACCGCAAGGGCCCTTTGGTACGTTATGCTGGTCCGCACGCTGGCGGACAAGCTTGACAGCAATCATCGGAGCCATCTGGATCCGGTGGTGCGACCGGTTGCCGCTGATCTTGGCGCGGTTCTCAAGGCCGAACGAGAGCTCTCCGTAAACCCCACCGCCGCATTGGATATGCTGGAAAAACGGTTGGAGGAGGCTGGCCGCTGGATCTTCGTGGGCTACGACGAACTCGACACGCTGGGGGGATTCGACTGGCAACTCATGTCCCGTCTGGTACGTGGGCTCATTGCTTTCTGGTCGGACTACAGCCGTCGATGGCGGCGAATCAGGGCGAAAATATTTCTGCGATCCGACCTGTTCCGCCGTCATGCCAATATGGGTACCGCCGACTTTGCGAAGCTTGCCGCTACCCGAGCCGAACTCATATGGTCCGACACCGCCATACTCGGCATGCTGGTAAAGCGCATCGCCAATACTTCGGAGTCTCTCGCTGACTACTGCCGCGGCGCACGGCTATCGTTTGAACGGGACAGCACGCTCGGATTGCTGCCGAAAGTCGAACGACCCGACAATGCGCACGCCTTGCTGGAGCGGTTCTCGGGGGAGTACATGGGAGCGGAGAAAAAGAAGGGCTACGTCCGCAACTGGGTACTCGATCACCTGCGGGACGGGAATGGACAGGTGTCGCCTCGCACGCTGGTACGACTCTACGAGCAGGCAGCTCTGAAGGAAGCCCCGAATCGAACGCTGTCGCCGCCAAGGCTCCTGCATCCGGCCGCCCTGCGCCAGGCTCTCGACGATGTATCGCAGGATCACGTTACACAAGCGATCAGTAGCGAGTGGCCATGGCTGGAGGGGGTGAGGGAGCGCATCGGCAAGCAGCGCTTGGTCCCGTGGTCTCGTAACCAGATCGTAGCCATGCTTGGCGCGGACTGGGACCGGCCGTGGGCATCGAGCCATCGCGGGAACGTTTGGCCTCCGGAGGAACGCCCGGGGCGGCTCGTGGATTACCTGGTCGAGCTTGGAGTCTTTCGCAACCGGCCAGGCGACCGGATAGACGTACCGGATCCGTATTTGCAAGGCCTGAATCTTCGACGAAAGGGTGGTGTATCGCGCCGGGCGCCCGTTTCGTAGCGGCCCCGAAGACGGTTACTCCAACGGCTCCAAGTCGGCGAGCATGGTGGGGATCAGCTCGGCGACGGTGGGGTGGATGTGCACGGCGCGGCGGATCACGGTGTAGGGGGCGTCGGCGTACATCACGTCCAGGATCGAGTGGATCACCTCGTCGCCGCCGACGCCGAGGATGGCGGCGCCCAGGATGCGCTCGGTCTCCGCGTCCACCAGCACCTTCATGAACCCCTGCGTCTCGCTCTTCTCCACGGCGCGCCCGACCCGGGTCATCGGGCGCGTGGCGACCAGGGCGCGGCGGCCCGACGTGCGCACCTGAGCCTCGGTCATGCCCACCCGGCCGAGCGGCGGGTCGATGTACAGCGCGTAGCAGTCGATACGGTCGGTCACCCGCCGCGGGTCGCCGTGCAGCAGGTTGCCGGCGACGATCTCGTAGTCGTGGTAGGCGGTGTGGGTAAAGGCGCCGCGCCCGTTGCACTCGCCGAGCGCCCACACCCCCGGCACGCAGGTCTGCAGGGCATCGTCCACCCGGATGTGGCCGCGCGCGTTCACCTCGATGCCGGTGGTCTCCAGCCCCAGGTCGTCGGTGTTGGGGCGCCGGCCCACCGCCAGCAGCAGGTGCGAGCCGGCCACCTCCGGCTCGTCGTCGCGGCACTCCAGGGTGGCCGCCACCGCCGCCCCGCGGCGCTCGAACGCCATGCACTCGGCGCCCAGCCGCAGCCGTACCCCCTCACCCTCCAGGATCGCCGCCACCGCCGCCGACACGTCCTCCGACTCGCGCCCTATCAGCCGGTCGCCGCGGTCGATCAGCGTCACCTCGCTGCCGAAGCGGCGGAACATCTGCGCGAACTCCAGCCCGATGTAGCCGCCGCCCACGATCACCAGGTGCTCCGGCAGGGTGTCCAGCTCCATGATCGTGGAGTTGGTCAGGTAGTCCACCTCCTCCACGCCCGGAAGCGGCGGCACGAACGCGCGCGCACCCACGTTGATGAAGACCCGCTCCGCCTCCAGCACCTCGTCGCCCACCCGCACCCGGTGGTCGCCCTCGAACCGGCCGTGGCCCCGGAACACGGTGCAGTTGGCCAACGACTTCATCCAGCGTTCCACGCCCGTGGCCGAGCGCCGCACGATGGCGTCCTTGCGCGCCTTCACCCGCGCCATGTCGACCGCCACCTCGCCCCCGATTACCACCCCGAAGTCGGCGGCGCGGCGGGCGACGTGAGCCGCGCGGGCGCTCGCTACCAGCGCCTTCGTGGGAATGCAGCCGACGTTGACGCACGTCCCCCCGAACAGGTGGCGCTCGATCACCGCCGTCCGCATGCCGGCCGCCGACAGCTCCGCCGCCAAGCTGGGCCCCGCCTGTCCGGTACCAATAACGATCGCATCGTACGTGTGTGCCACTCCCGCCCCCTGTTGCACATCGTACCGCACTCGCGGCACGGGGCTACGCCCCCGGCCCAAGATCATCGCCGGGACGCGCCGGTAGTGACCAGCGGCAATTGGTTGACACCGGCAGAGCCGCGGGGTGTGCTCGGGTGGCCATGAGAGCCATCAACCGGTATCACAAGTGGGTGGAGTGGAGCGACGAGGACGGGGCGTACATCGGAACATGCCCGGACTTGATCACCGGAATCCATGGCGATGACCCGGTGCAGGTCTACCAGGAATTGTGCGAAGTGATAGCAGACGTGATCGACGACTTCGAGACTCGGGGGCGGCCCCTCCCCGATCCTCGTGTAATACCCGTACTGCAGGCCAAGCCGAGAGCCGCGGCGAGTCCCGGGACATGTCGCCTGAGGCCATCTCCCGACGGTTCGACATACTGGTGGAACTCGACCGGGTAGCGCGCGCACTCGCTTCCGCTCGCCGCCGCCCGGCCCGGAGCGCGCCAACCAACGCGGGCAAAGGAGCTGAACGCGCCTGACCGCACCCAACTTCCCGCGGTACCGCCGGTTTGACGCCCGACGCTACTACGCTACCGGCAGCGGCCCCGCCGCCACCAGGCGCTTGGCGCGCGAGTCTACGCGCGCGGCAAACCCTTCCAGCGTTCGGGCACCGAGCAGGCGCAGGTCGTTCGGACGCGCGAATACGACCTCGTCGACGGTCTCGAACCCGCCGCTGCGGAGGTACGCGTAGCCGATGTCTCGGGTGATGGTAGCGCCGTTGGCCATCACGAACGCGATGTCCTTCTTGGCAACCGCGACGCCGGCTCCCTGGAGCAGGTCTTCCGGCAGCCAAGTGTACTCGGAGCCGGTATCGACCATCACGCCCGCGACCGTCGCCGGCGGACGATTCCCGGTCAACTCCTGCAGCTCGCAGTCGACGGTGAAGGTGCCCATGGACTCGATATAATACGCTAATCGGTGACTACCTGGCTGCCCCACCAGTCGGGGTTGGGCTGCCAGTCGGGGTCGAGGTAAGCGGCGTGCTGCTCCTCCAACTCGGGCATCCGTTGGTGCTCGAAGTGACGCAGGAACGCCCGCTGGCGGGCCGCATCGTACCGCGGGTCGGGCTCCGGGAACCTGGCGCCCGTCTCGGCGAGCCAGCGTCGCAGGCGCCGCCACAGGTGGTCGGCGGTGGATCGCTGCTCGTTCCGCACGTCACGCTGCTCGCCCGGATCGGACTCCAGGTGGTACAGCTCGTGGTGGCCGTCCTCGTGGTAATGGATCAGCTTCCAGGGGCCGCGGCGGATCGTCGACGAGGGGTCGCCGCCCTGGTTGCCGTAGTGGGGGTAGTGCCAGAACAGGTCGCGTTCGGCGATCGCGGCGTCGTGTCGGCCGCGCAGCAGCGGGACCATGCTGCGGCCGTCGATCACCTGCTCGGGCGGCACCTCCAGACCCGCCAGTTCCAGCAGCGTGGGATAGAAGTCGATGCCCGACACCGGCACGTCGCACGTGGCCCCCGGTGCCACCACGCCGGGGAAGCGGACGTACAGCGGCTCGCGGATGCCGCCCTCCCACTGCCGTCCCTTGCCGCCGCGCAGGGGCAGCATCGAAGCGGGGAAGGCGTCGCCGGTCGAGGCGCCGCCGTTGTCGGAGGTGAAGCAGACGACCGTGTTGTCGGCCAGTCCGAAGCGATCCAGGGCGTCGAGCACCAGGCCGACCGCCTCGTCCATCGCCTCGATCATGCCGGCATAGATCGGGCAGTCCTCCACCAGCCGCACCGGGCGGCTGCCGTCGAACCGGAACCGCTGACGCCGCCGCGCCGCCCCCTGGGCGGCGGCCTTGGCGCGAAACCGCTCCCAGCGGTCGCGGCTGGTCTGGATCGGTCCGTGCACGGAGTAGAACGACAGGTAGGCCAGAAACGGCCCGTCGCGGTGGTCGCCGATGAATTTCGCCGTCTCCCGGCCCAGCCGCAGCGGCAGCGACTCGCCGTCGGGTCCCGGTTCCAGCTTCGGGTTGTGCCACGGCGCGAAGTAGCCGCCCATCGGCGAGCCCACCTTCCAGCCGCCCTTGTTGACCTGGAAGCCGAAGTCCTCCGGGGCGGCGCCGGTGTCGCCGAGGTGCCACTTGCCGGCAAAGAAGGTGCGGTAGCCGGCCCGCCGAAACACCTCGGCGAAGGTCACCTCGTTCGCTCGCAGGCTCCGCTCGTACTCGGCGGGCAGCAGCCTGCTGTGCCGCCCCAGCTCACGCCACGCCTCGCCGGCCGGCGCCCCGATCCAATCGGTGATCCCGTGGCGCGGCGGGTACTTTCCGGTCAGGATGCTGGCGCGCGACGGGCTGCACACCTGGCAGGCGGCATAACCCTGGGTGAAGCGCATCCCGCCGCGCGCCAGCCGGTCGAGGTGCGGGCTCTCGTAGAAGCGGCTGCCCTCGATGCCGAGGTCGCACCACCCCAGGTCGTCGGCCAGAATGAACACCACGTTGGGCCGGGTGTGGGCCATCACGCCTCCCCGCCCTCCAGCCAGGCAAGATTGAAGCGGCACACCCAGGCGCCGTAGCCGCACAGGATGGTGCCGTCGTCGAGCACCACCAGCGACGAGTAGCCGGCGTCCTCGTCGATACGCCGTGACACCGGTCAGGTCCGGCACTCGTCGTAGCTCACCCGCACCGTGAGGTCGCGCCGCGCGGCGCTGCCGATCTCGCGGGTGTGCAACTGGTTGACGCCTTCGAACGAGGCCGGGTTGCTGAACAGAATCGGGCCGCCGCCTCGCTGCCCGGAAGCCGGGCAACGCGCCAGTGCGGCGTGGCACCGTCCTTCGATCAGCGTGCGGTCGACGCCGAACTCGGTGAAGCTCTCGCCGCCGTCGCGGCTGATGCACCACGACCGGTAGCCGAGGCTGCGCGGGTCGTGGTTGCGGTTATTCATGTAGACGGCGCCGCCGGCCAGCTCCACGATGCACGCCTCACCCACGTAGCCCTGCGAGCTGCCGCCCCAGTGCCAGGACTCGCCATGGTCGTCGCTGTAGATCACGGCATTGTGCGCTTCGCTGTCGAGGACCTGGGCGACCTGCCCTTCGCCGTCGTCGTACACCTGGCCGAGCGTCGGGTGGTAATACAGGATCCGGTGCCGGTCGGGATCCACCTCCTGCCAGTTGCCGGTGAAGTAGCGGGCGGGCACCAACAGCCGGCCGGCATGGCGGCCGCGCCGCAACTGGATGCCGGCGCCGATGAACCACGCCAGCCCGGCCCCCGGATGGGTAAAGAATGGATCGGTCAGGTCGACCGTGTCCCAGCTCCTGCCACCATCCCGGCTGCGCACCATGGTCAGGCGCCCGCCGCGCCTGAGGGCCAGCTCGTGGTTTCGAATCAGCCACGACTCGGACATGGGCTGCCCGGCGTCGTCCTGCAGCGGATAGGTGCCTTGCCAGCGAACGAGCCCCCGGTCGCCGGGCAGGGTGGCAGCAATCAGACCCGACGAATCCGCCTTCGCGCCCACCTCGCAGCACCGCTTGCCGACCGCGACCCTCACCGGACTCGCGTAGGGTGCGGTCGTCGTGCTGCTGCCGGCTACCGACACCTCCCTCGCCGATTCGGTCCGCAGGTCGAGCTGGTGGCGACGTGCTCCGGAGTGCATAGCAGCAGAGTCCTCTTGTCCCCGCCGTCACACGGCACCGGCACGAAATCGGTACGCTGCGGATTCCTCAGTTCCCGTTGCAATACGTGGCCATGAAATGATCCGATTCTTCATTGCGTCACGCTACTTGCCGACATGTGTACTGGTAGTACAGATTAGCGCACGGGAGTATCCACTCCCGATACGCAAGGCACCATTCACCTCGTGAACTACGTCGAAGAAAGGAACGTGCTCGTCGCGTGGTTGCGCCGCCAGCTCATGGGACCGGCCGGCGACGGAAGCCTGCGGATCTCGCCGCTGGATCGATTTCCCACCGGGGTGCTGCATCCCATCGGCTCCGACCGCGCCGGCATCGACCCGGCTTCGGCCGGGACAGAAGAAACGGAGGGAGCCCTCCTCGACGACCAGGACGACACGGCACCATCAGACGACGCGCAGGATGATCAGGTTGCCCAACCGGCCCGCCGGCGCCGGTACGTCCCGCCATCCTCGGTAGGCTTCTCGTTCTTCGTTCGGGACAACGTGAGTCTCTCCATCGTGCCATCCGCCGCCGTTTACCAGGATCGCAACCGTGAGCGTGACGATCAGGGCCGATTCCTCCCACCGCAGTACGAGCGGTCAAAGCTTCCGGAGTGCGCCATTACATGGACGCGCTCCGCTGCTCCAAGCAACGTGACCAGCGATCGGATCTGGAAAGGACGCGCCAGCATAGACACTCGCGCCCGGCCTCATCGAGGCGGCCTCATCTTGACCGTCACCCTGTCGAACCGCGCTGAACTCGACGCCAGCGCTTGGGGTCGCGACAGAACACGAGATCGGGTGGAGAAATCACTGTTCGAGGCTCGTTTGGAGTGCGTGATCGAGAGCGGCGAGCTTGTCGACTACCCACGAGTAGATCCGAGTCTGCTCACCGCGGAGGAGCAGGAGCTTGAGCTTCAGTACCGGCAACAACGAATCTACGCCATCGGTCACGGCGCCGCAGCAGACTGGGACCTGAAACGTGGCCGACCAGCACGGATCTGGTCCGATTTCATGCCCCAAGCTGAAGTGCCTCTGATCACCGTCGAACCATGCGGAGAAGAGGGCGTCCTTTCTCTCACCCGGCTCGCCGCGGCGCCGATACCGGACGAGCTTGAGCGCTTTGCCGATCGATACGCCGACTGGGTTGCCGAGCAGAATCGCGTCGCGTCGGCGTTTCCGAACGGGAAGGAACGGGCTACCGCGAACCGAATCTGCGGCAGGATGGGTATGGCCGTGAAACGGATGCGCGCGGGCATCGAGATGTTGCGTACGGACCCGCTTGCCGAAGAGGCGTTTCGGTTGGCGAACCGCGCCATGCTCGACCAGATGCGCCAGGCAGACCGGGTAGCCGGCCGGGATACCGGCACCTACCACTGGCGTCCGTTTCAGTTGGCATTCCTGCTGACGACCATGGCGTCCGTGATCCGGGAACAAGACCCGTTTCGCGATGTGCTGGACCTCATCTGGTTCCCACCGGTGGCGGCAAGACCGAAGCCTACCTTGGCCTCATTGCGTTTCTCATCGTGTGGCGCCGTCTGAGGCACCCCTCTTCGGGAGGAGGGACTTCCGCCTTCATGCGTTACACGTTGCGACTGCTCACCCGCCAGCAGTTCGAACGGGCCGCGCGCATGGTGTGCGCGTTGGAACTGATCCGGAGGGGTAATCCAGCCCGCTACGGTGAGGCGCCCATTGACATCGGCATCTGGGTCGGCCGCGAGATCAGCCCCAACACGTTCGCTCAGGCTCGGGAACTGGTGGACGAGATCAAGGATGGCAGACCGGAAGCGTGCTACAAGCTGCTCCTGGAGCGTTGTCCGTGGTGCGGCACCTCGTTCAACGTCGAGTTGGGTTACCATGCAACCGGAGACGACTTCGGTTTCCAGTGCACCGGCCCGGAGTGCGCATTCGGCGTCGACTCCCGCCTGCTGCCCTGCAACGTCGTGGACGAGGCCCTCTATCGACGCCCGCCCTCGCTGCTAGTCGGTACCATCGACAAGTTTGCGCGGCTCGCTTGGGACGACCGGGCCGGCGCGTTCTTCGGTGTCAGCAACGGCTCGCGTCCGCCGGAGCTGGTGATCCAGGACGAGTTGCACCTGGTCACGGGGCCGCTCGGTTCGGTAGCGGGGCTGTACGAAGCGGGACTCGAAACGCTGCTGATCCAGCGCGGTGTTCGTCCAAAGTACGTCGCCTCCACCGCCACCATCCGGATGGCGGAGCAGCAGGTCCGGCGCCTGTATGCGCGCGAGCTTGCCGTGTTTCCGCCGCCGGGGCTGTCACACGACGACTCGTACTTCGCACGCGTGGACCGGGAGCATCCGGGGCGGCTCTATGTCGGCTACCTGTCGCCGATGCTCGATCAACAGCGCTGCCTCGCGCCGCTCGCCGCAGCGGTGCTTGCCGCCCCGCTGGCAGTGTTCGACGGACGTTCCGACCGGGACGCGTTACTTGATGCGTGGTGGACCCAGGTGATCTACCACGGCAGCCTCAAGGGAGTGGGCAACAGCCACAACTCGTTCATGACTGACGTGCGCGACTTCGGGCGATGGATCGCCGGCGGGGGTGAGGAACAGCAAGACAACGAGTATGCCCCCGATTTTGCCGATCGAGATCATGAACCGGACGGCGCGGCAGGGCGGTTGCAGCACGCACGCGTTGCTCAGCTCACGAGTCGGCGGCCTGCCGAGGAGAATGCCGAGACGTTTCAGCGACTGATGAGGTCCCGGGAGGCCGATGGCAGCCTCGACGCGGTACTCGCGACCAACATGATATCCGTCGGTCTCGACGTGGCGCGCCTTGCGCTGATGATCGTCAACGGTCAGCCGCTCACCACCGCAGAATACATCCAGGCTACCAGCCGAGTCGGGCGTGGGGACGTTCCCGGTCTCATCTTTGCCAACTACTACCGGCACCAAGCTCGAAGTCTGTCTCACTACGAGAGCTTCCGCCCCTACCACGAGTCCTTCTACCGCTTCGTGGAGCCGAGCAGTGTGACGCCGTTTACCCACCAGGTTCGTTCGCGCGCGCTCCACGCCGCCCTCGTCATTGTACTCCGACATACGTGCAGCGATCTGCGCGGTAATGCATCGGCGCGGAACTTCGACCGGAACGCGCCCGAAGTACGGGCTGCGGTCGCAGATCTCAAGCGGCGTTGTGCACACGCGGCTGCTGACTCCGGCCAGCGGTCTGACACCGAGCGCCATCTCGAACGTCTGGTCGAACAGTGGCACGATGAAGCGCGGCGCTGTGAACAAGGCCGACGACAGCTCAAGTACCAGGCGCCGGACCGCGAGCGAAACGCCGACCGGTTGCTCTACGCGCACGGCGACGCGCGTCCCGCCCTGTGGGCGACCTTGCACTCGATGCGGAACGTGGAAGGGACCGGTGCGTTGAGAATCCATGAGTGGCCGCGCGCGAAATTGAGGAACGAAACGTGTCCATGACTGACGAGGTCGTAGACGTACCCGTTCGCCTGTCGCACCTGTTGCGCGAGTGCTCGGTCGGCGCGATCGTGAGCGACGGCGCGGATAGTCTGATGGTGGTGCAGGACATCAGTACCTGGGACCGTCCGGGGAGCGATCCCATGGATCGAGAGATTCGCTACGTGGAACGGGTACGGAGCGCCCTCGGTATCGAACAGGCACTCTGCAGCCCGCCGCGCGCGACCGAGCGAAACGGGATGACCCTTGGATGGATTCCGGCCCTGAAGTTCCCTACCTGGATGCGCTGTCTTACGTGCGGGTTGCTGCACCCGGCGCCGTGGCGAGCACGGAAAGGGGCACGCGGGTGTTGGGGACACGAAGGAGGAAGTGGTGCGTGTAGCGGGCGACTCGAGCAGGTGCCCTGGGTTCTCGTTCACGAAGAGGGTTATCTGGCGGACGTGCCCTGGCACCAACTGGCGCATGCTGATAGTCGCGACCCTCGCCGTCGTCAGTGTCGCCCTGATCAGACGGAACCCCATTTGCGACTGAGCGACACACCGGCCGGCCGCCGGATCACCTGCGATCGTTGCATGTCGAGCGAGAGCCTGAGGTCCGGTTCGCTGCCCCGAGCCGCATTCCCATCCGGCGCGTGGCAGCAGCCCTGGTTTCGCGAACGGCCGGCGCAGTCACCTGCGGAGCCGGCTTGGGTGATGGACATCAACGATGTGCGGGTCCACTACCCGATGACCCGCACTGCGCTCGTCATCCCGCCGGAGTCGAGAGTCCGGCGCGGCACGGTCCTCGACCACTTGTACGGAAGCGCCCGAAATCAGGACCGGATCCGGAACGCTCGGAACAGCTTGGCACGGCGGGCAGCGGTCAGACAGCTCGCCACCGAGTACCGCTGCACCCCCGACCAGATCGAGGCTGCGCTTGCGCGGATAGACGATGGCTACCCGCTCTACGACCAGAAGGTTACCGCCGGGGATCTGATGGCGGATGAATACCGCGCGTTCTCCGAGAGAATCCCCGACCTGAGGGAAGTCGAGGACTTCGTCACCGAGCACCACACTGACGAGTGGAGAGCTCTACGCGATGGGCTCGACGCAGGCGATGTGCGACGTGTCGCGAGCACCGTCTCGCGGCTCATCGCCGTCAACAGGCTGAAGGAGGTCATGGTGCTGAAGGGGTTTCAGCGCGTGGGCGGGCGCCTGACGCCACCGGACCTGACCGGAGAGAGCGACTGGCTTCCCGCCCTGGAGCTGTATGGGGAGGGGATTTTCTTTACCCTCGACGAGGCGATGCTGCAGCGCTGGGAGGCCGGCAAAGCGCTCCAACGACGAGCAGAAGCCTTTGCTCAGCGGTACGATCACCGCAACGGTCAGGCAACGCCGGAAGGCCACGTCGAAGTGTCGCCGCGCTTCCTGCTGTGCCACACACTCGCCCACCTGATCATTCGCCGGCTCGATGCGGAAGCGGGCTACCCCGCCGCCGCATTGAAGGAACGAATCTACAGCCGCACCGGCACGGCGCCGATGGCGGGGATTCTGATCTACGTGGCCGTGGCCGACCAGGAGGGATCGCTGGGCGGCCTGATGGAGATGGCAAAGCCTGGAAAGTTCCTTCGCCTGCTGACCACGGCATACGAGGCTGCAAGCTGGTGCTCGATGGACCCGGTGTGCGCGGAACAGGAAGGGCATGGACCGGACCTGCTGAATCGGGCAGCATGTCACGCCTGTGCGCTCGTACCGGAACCAAGCTGTCCCATCGGCAACGTTTTGCTCGACCGGACGTTCGTCACCGGCGCCGTGCCCGACATCGCTCCCCTTACCGACCATGCGGAGTCGACTATCTGATGGCCGAACGCAAATTCGAGCTGCCAGGTATTCAGGATCTCAGCAAGGAGCAGGAAAGGGTGCGCGCCATGCCGAGCGACGGGCAGTACCTGGTCATCGGCGGCCCGGGGACGGGCAAGACCGTGCTCACTCTGCTCCGCGCAAAGCGCCACCAGAGAGATCTGGACGGCTACGTGTTCCTCGTCTTCAATCATCTCCTCGACCGCGCGAGTGGCCAGCTGTTCGGTGGCGGCCTCGAAGGTAGGACATGGATTGCCTGGTTCCTGGAGATCTTCGAGGAGGTCACCGGTCATCCCGTTCCCCGAGAGGACGCGAACGACAACGACTACCGGGAGATCGATTGGTACGGTGTGGAACAGATTGTCCGGGACCTGCCGGAGGGTGATGACGGCGAGCGCCCGTTTCTCGTGATCGACGAAGGACAGGACATGCCGCGGCAGTTCTATGACTCACTGGTGGGACTCGGTTTCGACCGTTTCTTCGTCGTCGCCGACCAGAATCAGCAGATCACCGAGAGAAACAGCAGTCGGAAGGAAATCCAGGACTGTTTGGCCATCGATGCGGACGCGGTGGTCGAACTCAGGCGGAACTACCGCAATCGCTACCACGTGGCACGGTTGGCGAGGGAGTTCTACACCGGTGACCCGGCAAGCCCGCCACCGGAAATCCCCCCGGTCGATCGGGGCCCTATTCCGATTCTCTACGGCTACGACGAACGGGGATTGAACAAGGTTGCACGCGCTGTCGTGCATTTTGCCGACCGAAACCCGCGCCAGCTCATAGGGATCATCACCCCAAATAACACAGTGAGACAACGTTACGTGCGGGAGCTTCGGTCAGTGGAGGTTCAACTCGACAACGCACGCCCGAGAGTCGTCACGTTCTCGGCAAATGAACGTCCGCACGTGCGCTTTGACGAAGGCGGTATCCTGGTGATCAATGCGCAGGCGTGCAAGGGCCTCGAGTTCGACACGGTAGTGCTCGCAGACATCGACGAACACTACTTCCGGTGGCACGATCCCGACGTTACGCGCCGTCTGTTCTACGTGATGGTGGCACGGGCCAGAGACCGGGTGTTCATGTTCATGAAGCGGGGCCGTAGCAATGACATCGAAAGTATTCTGCCCACGGACCAGGAAGTGCTGCGGCGCACGGAGCTGTAAGTGGCCGACGCTGACCAGTTGATGCTGATCCAGTCCGATGCCAGGGAGGAAGTGCCAGCGCCCCAGTCGGCGCTCCTGGTGACCAATCACCTCAACCTGATGTACATGCTCGCGGCCGGACTGGTGATGCCGCCCTCCGGGTTCGGCGAGAAGTACTATCGGGACACCCTGGAGTGCTTTCCAGGCTGGATACCCCTGTTCGTCGACCAGGCCCCTGCAACGGCAGTCGAGTCGTCCGCACGGGAGGGACACCTCGTGCCGGTCATCGCGCGTATCGGCCTCACCGGGTTGTCGGGCCGAGTCGCTGCCGTGGGGCAAGGTGGCCTGAGGGAGCTCCAGTTCCCGCACGAGGTCGACGGGACCGAATGGGCGCTCCTGGTACCCGCGCCGCTCCCCACGTGCTGGATCGAGTCGATTTTCTTCCAGTCGCGCGACGACAGGCTGGCGTGCGAGAGGAGCGCGAAGGACTTCGGCAACGTTCCTCTGGAGGACTTCAGGAGGGACGCGACGAAGAAGGCGCTGTTCACCAAAGCCGCTGATACGGAGTGGCCGCCCATGGATGGTCCCGGGGAACGGAGCGTACCACTGGAATGCCCGCTTGCCGCGGGCGCTGTCACGGCTATGCTGTTTCTCTTCGGCAACCTCGGCGACCAGGCGGTTCGAGCGTGCCGGAGTGCATTCGAACCGGGCGTCTCCCCGGTGCCGGCGGATGACGGCGCAATCCTCGCCGGGCTTGGACCCTGGATGCGGGAGGGAGCCGTGCCGCTTCCGGCTTCTCCCGACCCCGAGACGGACCGGACGAGTTTGCAGAACGCCTACCAGGGAGCCCTCTTGTGGGGAGCCGTAGAGCGGCTCGCGAAGTGGCGCGAGGCGGGTCACGCCAACAACCCCGAGAGTGTGCTGCTCGACTACCTGGCCGAGACCTCGGCGACCCTGGACCCGCGGGTGCAGGCGGGCGTCAGGAAGCTGCAGGACACTCTTGAGTCACTGAGCGGCATCGGGGACGCCACGGCCAGCGAGCTCTTCGCACGGCACAATACTCCCCTTGCGCATGCCATGACGTTGTTCTTCCTGTACCGAGACTGTGGAGAGCTCTTCGACTACCACAGCGCCCGGCTCAGCGAGATGGATTGGCTGGCGGCCGCAATCCTGTTCGGTGTGCGAGACGGGTGGCTCAACCTTCCGCTCCGGCTCCGGGGGCCACAGTATCTCTCAGCCGCGGTGTCTCATCGCATGGCGCAACTGGCCCATCGGCTAGCCGGCTCGGAGCTTGATCTCGGCGACGCCCCCGCCATGCCTGTCCCTTTGCGAGGGTTGTTCAGTGATGATGCTGACTGGCGCGCGAGGGAGAGGGCCGCCGCGCTGGAGCTCGCCCGTATGCACGAGTGGGACTGCGTTCACACCCGTATCACCTTGGCCCCCGGCGAGTACAAGCTCTCGGTGAAAGCCGGATCGACGCACATCGAGATCCCGGGCATACCCAAGATAGCTCCCGAAGTTGACCGGGACCGGTTTCTTTCCTTGCTGGCCAACGCACGTCTGGATAGTGAGACCGAGGCAAAGGTACGGCGGACATTGCAGGGATGAGCATACTGCTACTGTCGATCATGCTACCGATTCGATGTTCTCACGTATGATTCGTGGGTGCCGCGCGGCGATTCGCAGGAGCGCCAGCGCCGGTCCTTCAGGACGGCGGCGGTTCTGTTCCCAATTGCGCAGGGTGTGAACGCTGATACCGACCGCGGCAGCAAACTGGATCTGGGTAAGCCCGACGAACCGGCGCAGCGCGACCACGTCGGTACCCGACTCGATTCGACCCCGCATGAGCCGCCTGCGAACAGTTGCCGGAATCGCGGCCGCGAATTGGCTCTCGGCTAGCTCCACGGCTTCATCCAAAACACTTGACGCGGGCGTGGGGGACGTTGGGACTGGCCGGGTCGACCGTCAGTTGCCGGCGGCCGGGGTTCACCACCAGGTCCATGTCTTCCATCGGCACCGACCCCAGCAGCACCTCGTCGCCGATCACCAGCGCGCCGACGTAGCAGAACCGCTTGCCGAAGGCGACCTTCACCGGGCCCACGTACGGTACGGTCGCCGTGCGGCCGTCGGCCACGGACACCTCCCTCACCGATTCGGTCTGCAGGTCGAGTTGGCGGGCGGTATGCTCCGGGATGCACAGCATCAGCGCCCCCGTGTCCACCAGCGCATTCACCCGCACCGGCACGAAGTCGGTACGCCGCGGATTGCTGAGTTCCAGTTCGGCAAATACGTGGCCCATGGACCGATCCCTCTCCGACCATATCACATCGAGCCGCGTCGGCGTGGCCACGAGCGCCAACCGGCGGGCTCGCCAAGCGGCTCCGCGGCTTTCGACCGCCTCACCGATCAGGTACGTTCGCCAGAGCGCCCGGGCTCAGCCGCTCTCGGATCTCCACGTCCGTATTCGTTGGTGGGGTTGCGGTAGATCGAGTGGTAGTGGCCGCCCGCGGCGCCGAGCGAACCGCAGGACGAGAACTCGATGAGCAGCGTCGGGCCCTGCATGCGGTAGTCGGCCGGTCCGTACCAGGCGAAGCGCAACTCGGGCAGTTCCGCTTCGATCTCGGCGAGCCGGCGCGCGGCGGCTGCCGGCGGCATGACCCCCACCCACAGGGCGATCAGGTCGAGGAGTTGGCGCTGCCGTTCCCCCGGCCGACTTCATCGTCTTCCATGTCACGGAATGACCGTGCATTCTCACAGTGAATAGTGTACTCCTCCTCAAGTGACGGCGTACGCCGTTGATGGGGAAGCGTGCGCGCTATACGATGACCGGGTGACCGTCGCTGAACTACGGAACAACATCAATTCGGTGTTCGACAGGATCGTCCGCGGTGACGGGCCGGTCAGGATCGAGCACAACGGTACGGTGATCGTGATCCAGCGCGGAGGCGCTCCTCGCCGCCAAGCCGTAGGCGCCGCTCGCGCAGCCGGCCGGCACGCCACGAAGCCGCCGTGGCGGCGTCGGCGACCGGGTTGCCGCGGCCGCATCGACGTGCCGGCGGGGGCCGGGGTCGGGTGGTTGCGTCATGAACGATTCTGCGGGCCGCGGCCTGCCGCCTTCCCTGCCGCTCGATCTGCGCCGCGGTGACCGAGATCGCCGGCAGCGCGGGGCGGATTACCCTGCACCGCCCGGCGCACAGCCCGACGCGCATGTCGGTGCGGCAGGCCGCCGAGGACCAAGTCCCCTCCCTGTACGCCACCGCCAACGTACCGCTGCCGGAGCAGGTGTTCGAGTATCCGCTGCCCGGCACGTTCGGCATGCGGCGCCCGCATCCGAATCAGCACGGCTTCCTCTACCAGGCGGAGGCGGTGCACCGCTGTCTGGCCGCCGGGCTGCGTGAGTGCCCGCAGTACGGCCAGCAGGAGTCACTGCACGCCATGGACCTGCTCACCGTGGGCGGCCTCGGATTTGCCTCGTTCGCGGTGCTGCAGACATCGGTAGTCCTGCAGGGCACCGATCCGGCACTGCGCGGGCGCGCCCTCGGCGCCGTGACCCTGGGCATCGGCTCGCAGCCGTTCGGGGCGCTCGCGCTCGGCGGGCTGGCGGAAGTGGCCGGCGCGCCGCTGGCCGTGGCCGGGATGAGCGGCGTCGGTCTCGTGCTGGTGCTCGCCGTGTCGCTGGCGCTGCGCGTGTGGAGGCCGCGCCGCCCCGATGGCGCTGCCATCAGCTAACCCGGGCGTGCTCGACGCGCCGTCCCGCTACCGCGCGAGGCGCACCTCAAGCATCACTACGGGCGGCCCGAACTGTTGTCGCGCGGCGGCCAACGCCATAGGATCACCGGCATGATCGTGCGCCTGGCAGACCTGACCCGAGATCGCGTCGAGGAGCTCGCCGCCGACAGCCTGGCGGTGCTGCCGACGGCGTCGATCGAGCAGCACGGTCCCCACCTGCCGGTCGGGGTCTGGCACCCGTCTCGTCGAGCCAGCGTTGCAGGCGCCGCCACAGCCCTCGCGGCATGCACGCTACCGGCGCCGCCCGCGCGTACCCGCCGTCGTCAGCTCGCTTGACGGGTCAGGGCGGACGTGCCAGCGTCCCGGTGAGCCATCGTCGTGCGAGCGATCATCATCGGAGCCGGTCGCGGACAGCGACTCATGCCCGCCACCGCGGACACGCCGAAGTGCTTCGCCGAGGTACGGGGCAAGCGCATCCTCGATTGGGTCCTGGACGCCTTGGCCGCGAACGGTATCGACGACGTCTGCTTCGTGGGCGGGTATCGGATTGCCACCGTGCGCGCCGCCTACCCGAGCTTGACGCTGCGTCACAACACCGAGTGGACGACCAACAATATTCTCGCCTCACTGATGTATGCCGAGGACCGGATGGATGGGCCGTTCATCTGCAGCTACGCGGATATCCTCTACACGCCGCGGGTAGTCGCGAAGCTGCTGGCGAGCGAGGCCGCCATCTCGCTGGTCGTCGACACCGACTGGCTCTCCCGGTACCGACTTCGCACCGAGCATCCGCCGGACGACGCCGAGAAGGTGACCGCCCGCAACGGGCGGATCACGCGGGTACATCGTGGCATCGACCCGACCCACGCGCACGGCGAGTACATCGGCGTGGCGAAGTTTTCCGCCGCCGGCGCGGCTGCGCTGCGGCGGCACTATCACCGCGCCCGCGAGCGGTATGCCGGCAGGCCGTTTCGCGAGGCGGCGGTATTCGAAAAGGCGTATCTCATCCACCTGTTCCAGGAGATGATCGAGGCGGGCGAGCACCTGGCGCACGTCGACACGGCGGGAGAGTACATGGAGATCGATACCCAGCAGGACTTCGAGCTGGCCCGGACGCACTGGCGCGGCGACGCATGAGCCAGAGCAGCGGCCACAGCCGCTTCACGACCTCGGTGGTTGGATCGATGCCACGGTCCGCGTTCGTGCGCGATCTTCTCGGCGCCGAGGAGCGGCTGGACGCGGGTGAGTACCGGCGGGCGATGGACGCCGCCGTCTGCTACATCGTGCGCCTGCAGGAGCACGCCGGTCTCGACGTGGTGACTGACGGAGAGTGGCGGCGCCGTTCGTACATCGGCGTGATTGCCGAGCTCGCCCATGGCTTCGAGCTCGGCACCAACCCCGTCGACGGGCGTCCCTGGACCGTAGTCGTCGACCGCCTGGCGCCCAAGCAGCCAGGTTTCATCGCCGGGGAGATCTCGTTCCTGCGCGGCATCACCGACCGGCAGGTCAAGGCCACGCTCCCGGCACCCGCGTTGCTGGGAGAGCGGATGTGGGACGCCGAGCTGTCCGCGCCTGCTTACCCCACGCGCGAGTCATTCGTTCGTGACTGCGCTCCGATCCTGCGCCGCGAGCTGGAGCTGATCCGCGACGCCGGTGCCGACATCGCCCAGATCGACGATCCGCATCTGTGCCTGTTCGTGGACCCCGTGGTGCGTGCCGGTTTCGACGACGCCGATCGCGCGGCCGACTTCTCGGTCGACATGGTGAACGAGGTAGTGGATGGCATCGAAGGGATCCACACCGCCGTGCACCTGTGCCGGCGTGCGGGGGCGCGTGCCCGCGGAGAGGAGGTGTTCAGCGGCGGGTACGGGCCGATCGTCGGCCAGTTGAACCGGCTGCGCGTGCAGCACCTGACGATGGAGTTCACTGCACCCCAGGCGGGTGACGTTGAGGTGCTGCGCCTGCTGCGCGACGACCTGGAGATCGGTCTCGGCTGTGTCAGCGTGACCCCGGGGCAGGTGGACTCCCCCGAGGAGATCGTAGGCCGTGTCGAGCAGGCACTGCGCCACGTGCCCGCCGAGCGCATCACCCTCAACCCCGACTGCGGCTTTGCACCCGGCTCGGCGGCGGAGGTCAGCATCGACGAGGTCTACGCCAAGCTCAAGAACCAGGTGGCGGCAGCGCAGCTCCTCCGAAGGTCCCCCTGATTGCGGTCAGTTGGCGTGAGGGTCTACCGGGCAGCCCGGGCCGGGCCGCGCGCTCCTGGGCCGCCTCGCGCTCCGCCCGTTCCCGCGCCAGGGCCGCATCCCTCTCTGCCAGCGCCGCTGCGCCCTCCGCTCGTACCCGCGCCAGCGCCGCGTTATGCTCCGCCCGTTCCCGCGCCAGGGTCGCATCCTTCGCAGCGATCTCCCGCTTCATGCGCCCCCAGGTCTCCGACACCTCGTCCTCCAGCGCCATCGAATCCGCCACCTCCACGCTCGCCGCTGCGCCCTCCAAGCGCCGCAACACCGGCACGTAGCGCTCCGGCACTTGCCGCTCGCCCACCTCCAGCAGCTTTCGGTTGCCGGGCACCTGCAACGCCTGGTCGAACACGCTCAGCAGCCGCTCCAGGTCGCTGTGCCGCCGCGACGCCAGCCGCGGCACCTGCACCACCCAGCAGTCGTGGCTCAGCGCCTCCACGAACTCTTCCCGCTCCGCCAGCCGCTCACCGGTGATCGCGTCCAGGTACTCGCGCGACACCTTCAGCACCGTCGCCTCGGTGCGCGGCAGACACTCGCCCAGGATGTAGATCGTCCGTAGCGGCCGGTGGTGGCGGCGCCCGTCCGGCCCCTGGTCGTAGTCCCGGTCCGCGTAGTGGCGGCCCAGGTACTCGCGGAAGCGCATGATCTCGTCGGTGAAGCGCGCCTTCTGCACCTCCACCAACACGCGCAGGCGGTCGCCGGAAGCGGTCCGCACGGTGGCCGCGAAGTCCACCCGCCGCACCGTGAGCAGCTCACCGGACGGCGGCTCACCGGGCGCCGCGGCCGGCTCCGGCCGCGCCGCCCGCTCCTGCGGCAGCGGTCGTGCTCGGCTACCTGCAAGATCGCATCGGCCTGCAGATGTGCACGCTGCCGACAGCTTCCATCGTGGGCGCCGCACTGTTGCAGACGTGGACACGGGATCCGTTCGACCGGTTGATCACCGCCAATGCTTCCGCCGCTGCGGCGCTCCTTGTGACCCGGGATCGGGCGATGCGCCGCCCCTACCGGCGCGCGCTGTTCTGACCTCCAGCGCCGGGACACGGGGAGCACAACCACGGTCGGCGGCCCCGGGCGTCCGTGGCCGGCGAAGAGTGGATGGACCATATGCGGGGCAATAACCCTTCAAGCAGGACTGCCATGGAGTATTTTTCCAACAAGAAGACAACTCTGCTCAATTGACCAGCCGAGCCGTGCCCGCACGAATGTCGCTTCTATGGACGCAGGCGCAGTACTCGCGTCGCTCACTGTACCTGACTTGTCAATCCGGCATCTACTCGCGTTCGAACCCTTGATCGGTGAAGTTGAGCGTGCGGCTGTTCTCGGTGACCGTACGCACGACGTGTTCGGGAGCGCCGTCCGGGATCTCGGCTTCGACTTCCAGCGTCACCGTCACTTTGGCCCCTATCAGCCCGGCGAGATGGGCGATCACCTCATCGGCGATCTGGCTGGCGTCGCGGCCGACGCGGGTGGCATCGAGCGCCACGGCACCGTGAAAGCGCGTTAGCAGCCGACGAGGCGGCGGCGGCGGTGGGGGTGGGGGTGGGGGTGGGAGAACCGGACCATTGCCGTTCGGCGGCGGTAGCGGTGGATCTACCTTGTCCAGTTGGATCCGGGCCGCCGCGGGCTTGACGAGCAGTCCAGACCCGTCAGCACGGCGGTATCGGAGACGCACACACTGACATCATGGCGTGCGGACTGCAACTCGGTGGCTACCTACTAATTCCTTGGCGGCTGTTCCATCCACTGGTGCAAATCGCGAACCGACTTTCCCAGCAGTTCCGCAGCCTTGGCTTCGGAGATCACCTTCTCGGCCAAGGCGCGAGAGCAGAGGCGCTCGAAGCGAGAGGGACGCTCCGGCTCGATCGGCTGCGGCTCCGGGTAGGGACGGGTGCGCCATCCAAACCTCGAAATATCGCGAAATAGCCGCTTGTAGAGGGCTTCGTTGATAATGGCGAGATCGCGGCACCGGTATACGATCGCCTGCACGCTCACGCCGAATACCCGTTTCAGGTTGAACAACTCGCTCCAGGCGATGGACGTACGGCGTCTGCCGATCTCGGTGCGCACGGCATCTGCCGGCATCAGGAACGCTCCCGCGAACCGGTGCGCCGCCTTCTCCGAGTCGACCTCTTCGTCGACCGACAGAACCAGGTGGCCCAGCTCGTGTGAGAGCGTGAACCGTTGGCGTTCCCCCGAGTCCGTATGGTTTACAACTATGACCGCACCTACGTTCTCGCCACCACGCTGCGCATACGCGGTCAACCCTCCAATGTCGCTCAATTCCAACGCAAGGACCTTGACGCCGCACTCCTCCAAGAGCTCCACCATGCTCAGGATCGGTTTACGTCCGAGACCCCAGTGCGTGCGTAGACTGATTGCCGCCTGCTCAACCTCGGACAGGTCGCCAACCACCGGATAGGGCGCCCCACGCGGCTTGTCCCACTCAACGCTCGACAGCGATAGCAGTTGTTCTACCGAGATGTATCTCTCCAAAAGATCAATAACTCTTGCTTGTACAATAATTTCCTCGCTCTTACGCGCGATTGACTTCTTACGGAACTCGACGGCCTCAAGTGCCAAGTCTTGCTTACTGGTGAGATATTCGACCGACACTCCGAGGGCCTTGGCCAACGCGATGAGCACGCCGGACCCCGGCATCGACTCGTTGCGCTCATACTTGCCGATCGCCTGCGCCGTCACCCGGCTGCCGATTCGCCCCTCCAGAGCACGAAGGGACAGACCGGCAGCAGACCGAGCCAGCTTGAGCCTGCGACCAATCACGGGCGCACACTCCAGATTACAGTGACGGTTTCGACACTTGACAGATTCCTAATCATGGTGCTTGAATGTATACTACCTTACGCCTCGAATCCACCAACCCTCACCTGCGCGTCCAGCCTGCCCGGCAAGCAGGCCGCGCTTTCGGTCTCAGGGCTGCCGCTCCCGACCCGCTTGGCGGCTTGTCCAAAACGGCGTTGACCTGGGGGACAAGCGCTGCCACAGCACTTGCAACACGGGCCGGACATATGGTCCTGGATGCGCTGATGGACGAAGACGACGGTTCCATGCTTGCCGATACTCCACCCGAATACTTGCCGCTAATCGTCAAGGCGCTATTGGTCCATGCCTCCGCCTGGGGAGACGATGCTGCGTTGCTCGATGGGCTATCCGGTACAGAGCACTACTCGAAGAAGGACAACGTCAGCCGCTTCGTCGGCTATGGCGTACTCGATACCACCCGAATCCTGGAATGCACCGCCGAACGGGTCACTCTGGTCGGTTATGGTGAGATCAAACCGGGCACCGCGAGCCTCTTTCGCTTACCGCTGCCACCGAGTCTGGAGCGAGTTGTCGAGCCTCGTTCTGTCACTGTCACCGTCGCGTGGTTCGGCCCGATCAATCCCCGTCACCAGAGCTATCGAATGGTCGCCCTGGAGGCAAAGCCTGGTGGTGACCCGAAGTTCTCGCTTGGCGTAGAACAATCCAAGATGCAGCCCCATCACATGGCGATTGACCGCGGCACCGTGTACCATGATCGAAGGGAAGGCAGTCGAGCTACCCCCTATGTTGACGGCGGCGACCTCCTAGTTCGTATCGGAGCCCGCGAACTGCCGGAGAGTTCACGCAGCCCGTGCCCTACGCGCTGGCCGTAAGCATCGAAGTTGGGGTCGGATCAACGATACCAGTATATAACGAGGTACGGGCAGCGGTCCTGGCTCGCGTCCTTCCGGCAGTGGCATCGTAACTTCCGGTGGGAAACTCCTAAGTCTCTTGGTGAGCCGTTGAGCCGCCCAAGGGGGCTCAGTGTGGTGGCTCAGCCCGCGAAAGCAGTTCCTTTAACGAGTAGTTGACGCTGTTGGCGCCGAAGTCTGGTTCGCGGTGGAAGGGGTGGCGAACGTAGTGGACGCGGTGGCCGTCGCCGTCGAGGAATTCGACGATGGCCAGGCGGTAGTCGTCGGGCGCTTCGTCGTCGCGGTAGAGGATCTCGCTGCCCAGCTCCCCGCGCGCCCCGCGATAGGTGAGCTCCAGCGCATCGGACCCGAACCAACGCACACTCACTACCGTGACCACGCCATCGGTCAGGATGCCGCGCACGGCGGCGGTGGCCTGCAGGTCCTCCAGCTTCACACGGACGATGATAACGTACCGCCGCGCGTACGTACGCGGCGGCTCCTTGCATCGCTCAGATGACGATCTGCTTCCCAGCGACGTTGTCGTTGGGATGAAGGCCGCTATCCGGCTCCGTTGTTGGCCACGCGCCGGACTCGCCTCCGGTCATGACGCGGGCGCGGCGGCGGCGCTACGGGTGAGCGCCGCCTGCACTTGCCGCAGGTCGCCGGCGCAGCCGTCGGCGGCGGCGCCGCTGGAGGGCGCGGCAACGGCCAGCAGCCGCAGGTGGGCAATGTCTTCGGCATACTGGGCGCACCGCCGCTGCCAGGCGCCGCGGGTCTTGGTGCATACCAGCGTGTACGGTCTGCCCGTGCGCTCGGTCTGGTGGCGGATGTCGAGCCCGAGGCCGTCGATGACGCCATGGACGTGGCGGCGCAACTCCTTGCGCAACGGAAGCCGCAACGTGACAGCCGTCGGATCGTCGCAGAACGCTTGCAGGCGTCGGCAATGCGGACAACTGCATGGGATTCTGGCTGCCATCACCCAGTCGGCGGGTTCCTCCGGCGGCTGCGCGCTGCGCGCCAGCAGGCTCGACGCGGCATGCCGCCACAGCACGGCGAACCCGGCGGGCGCCGAGGCGCCGCCGGCCATGCCGCAGACCTCCGCCGTCTCCGCCAACGCCGTTGGCAGCGCCCGCCGCGGGGTCGCCGCCGCGGGTTGCTCCACGAGCAGCCGGGCGGCCGCCTCCGCCTCCGCGGCCAGCCCGAAGCGCCAAGTGACCAACAGCAGGGAGCGGATGGCCTGTGCGCTCAGCGGTCGGGCCGTGCCGCGCCGGGCCGGCGGCTCGGCCGCCGTAGCCGAGGCCACCGCCGCCGGGAACGCGGCGCAGGCGGCACGCGCCGCGGTTTCCAGTGGGGAGCGCCGTGGCGCCTCCCCGTCGGCCGGCGACTGCTCGCGCCCGCACAGGCGCCACAACAGGTCGAGTGCGGCCTCCGGCTGGCGCGGGACATTGGTGGCTACGAACTCCGGCAGCCAGGCATGCAGCGTAGCCGGTCCGGCCGATGCCGCCGTCGCCAGCAGCTCGTCGTTGTCGCCGCTCCCGTAGTTCGGCGTGGCGACCTCGCGCAGGAAGCGCCGGGTGGTGGCGTCATCGCCCAGTTGGCGCAGCAGGCGCAGCGCGGCCCGGCAGGCGTTGCGAGCCCCTCCCCGCCCGGATGCCGGCCAAGCGTCGATCAGTTGCGCGGCCAAGCCGAGCAGGCGCCGACCAGGAGGCGCCCCGGGATCGGCGAGCTCAAGCTCCTCGGCGACGTAGGTGACGGCGCCGTCGATGCCGCCGCGGGCAAGCGTCGCCACGGTGCGCGCCGCGGGCCACAGAACCAATGCCGCGCGCCGATAGGAGCGCGACAGCTCGACGCCTTCGTTGCCGGTCACGGTCGCCTGCTGATCCTCCGGCTGCGCGCTTTCCAACGCCCCCTCCGGCAGCAATTCTCCCGGCAGCAGAGGAAGCTCGTCGAAGCCGGGCCGGGTCCCGTCGGGGGCGACCCAGCCGTCCAGCGCCTGGGTGGAAGAGAACACCTCCTCCATCTCCCAATCGTCGTCATCATCACGCCAGTCGGGAAAGCCGCCTGACTCGTCCGCGTAGCCGAACTCCTCGATACGCAGGATCGCCGCAAACAGCGCATGCTGCGCCCGCCGCGCCGCTCGCGCCAGCACGCCGCCCACCGCGGCGTCGGTGTTCTTCAGCCCGTCGAACGACAGCCCCGCCTCGCTGTAGTCGTGCTCCAGCAGCCACACCAGCTTGTCGCCGGCGGCGGCGGCCGCTTCCCAGCGAGCGAGGAGCGCGCTGATCTGCTCCTCCTGGGAGCCGAAGTCGGGGGCGGTCGGCAACGACGGACCGCTGTCCTGCAGCGTCAGATTGTAGACCAGGACGATTCGGTGGCCGGCGGTGACCGGCCGCACCTCGTGCACGCAGTCCGCGTAGAAGGCGGCGAAGGCGATCTCGGAGGGCTCCTCGGCGCGCAGATCGACGACCGTCTCGCGCCGCTGATGGCGGATGATCAGTTCGCCTCCCGCGCCCGCCACCGGCAACGACAGCACCAGGGTGGCGACCATTCCGTCCTCCTTCTCGGTGTCCCGGTGGGCGGCGAAGAACCCATCGCGCTCGTAGATCAGCAACTTGTACAGATGCGCGCGGGTGCGCTCGGGCGCGCAGCCGAGTCCGGCGGCGGCGCGGACGACCAACCGCTGCAGGGTGTCGCGCCATGCGCCTCCGGCCACGCGCAGACGGGCCGCGTCGATCTGCCGGCAGGCGCGGACGGAAGGATCCACAAGCGTCTGCTCGCCGCGGCCGAAAGGCGCCGGCGCCGCGGCGGCGGTCAGCGCGTGCGCCTGCTGCGCGGTGATGGGAAAGGAAAGCGGCCCGGCCCCGTCGACTTCCACCAGCGGCATCGGCACGAACATGCGGCCCTCGGTGCAATAGTCTCCCGGCCGGTCAATCGAGCGCAGCAACGCTTCAAGCGGCGCCTGGTCTTCATTGTAGGCAACGTCCACGTCGGCCATCGTCAGACCCTCCCCGATTTCAGATTAGTCGGCAACCCGAACGAGGGCAAACGGCGGCAGCCTGACGCGCGAATGATTCCCGCTGCCGGACGGCCCGCGCCGTGCCACGGTCAGTCGCTGCGCCGCGGCCCCACCGCGGGCTGGCGCCGGCGCGGCAAGACGGCTCCGAGCGCTCGGCGATTCATCGACGATGAATGTCGTTGCGACTCGTCGGCGTCGTACTGGCCAAACCGTGCTCCCACGGTGGCATTGCCCCGTTGCAGCAGCGACAGCGTGTCGGTGTCGAGTACGTACGAGGTCAAACTCCTTCGTCGCTATCGTCGACGATACGTCTGTTGTCGCTGATTGCCCGCTGCCACTCGTCGAAGAGCGGGTCGTCCTAGCCGAGGTGACCGGGAGGCCGGACATGTCGAGGTGTCAGTCGCAGTCGCCGGCGAGGGTGCGGCGTTCGGACCAGAGGCGCAGCGCCAGGACGAAGTCGCGTTCCTGCAGCGCGACCACGGCGCGCACGGCGAGCGACTCGGGACAGCGGTGCAGGGCGCAGGCGCGCTCGGCGGCAGCGCGCGCCGGTGCGGTGCGGCCGGCGGCG